>VMSR01000268.1 GCA_013792075.1 Desulfobacula sp. | reverse complement strand
TATAAAATGAATCGGTGTGGCTCAATTTTGATGACCGAAAATGGCTCACTTCGAAATGCCCGTTGACAAATGGGGCTCCAGCCTTGCCATGTGCTGTTCTTTTTTCGGCATCGAATGCAAGGTGTTCATGGTCAAGATCTCCTACAATCAAAAACCCTACCGCCGACTGATGATGGAAACCTGGGGGGCCAACTGCACGGCAAGCCCCAGCACCGAGACAAAAGCAGGCCGATCGATCCTGGAAAAATATCCGGATTCCCCGGGCAGCCTGGGCATGGCCATCAGCGAGGCCGTTGAAGAGGCGGTTTCCGATGAACATACCAAATACGCCCTGGGCTCTGTTCTTAACCATGTCATGATCCACCAGAGCATTATCGGTCTGGAAGCCAAAAAGCAGATGGAAATGGCCGGTGCCTATCCCGATGTCATCATCGGCAGTGCCGGCGGGGGATCTAATTTTGCAGGACTTGCCTTCCCCTACGCCCTGGACAAGATAAACGGAAAGGACATTGACATCATTGCCGTGGAACCTGCTTCCTGCCCCACCATGACCCGGGGACCCTTTGCCTATGATTTCGGGGATACCGTCCAGATGACGCCGCTTTTGCCCATGCATACCCTGGGCCATAATTTTGTTCCCGCCCCCATCCATGCGGGCGGACTGCGCTACCACGGCATGGCGCCCCTGGTCAGCCAGCTGATTCTGGACAAAATTATCCGGCCCGAATCCATCCAGCAACTTGAAACCTTTAAGGCCGGCATGACCTTTGCCCGGTCCGAAGGCTATATCTCAGCCCCTGAATGCAACCATGCCGTTGCCATGACCATCCGGGAAGCCTTGAAAGCCAAGGAAGAAGGAAAGGAAAAAACCATCCTCTTTAACTGGTCCGGACACGGCCTTGTGGACATGGCTGCCTATGAATCCTTTTTCAGGGGGAAACTGGCCGACCATGAGCTTCCCCAGGAACAGATTGACGTGGCATTAAAGGATCTGGAATCCTTGCCCAAACCCAGACAAGCCACCTGATTTTAATAACCGGGACCCTGGAGGAAAAAGTGCAATTTTTCCTCCAGGGTTTTAAG
>VMSR01000231.1 GCA_013792075.1 Desulfobacula sp. | reverse complement strand
GAGGTCACAGGCGGTGCCTCCGCCCATGGGATCTTCATAGGCAAAAACTATTTTTTTTATCCCGGCCAGAAGAATGGCCGCAAAACACATCAAACAAGGCTCCATGGTGCAGAAAACGATGGATTTTTCCGGCACAAATTCCAGGTCAAGGCTTTCCAAAGACTTCAATGCCCTGATTTCCGCATGGTCTATCTCACTCACAAAAGATTTACCAGGGGCTGTTCCCTTTCGTGCTCCGGTTGCGACCACCTCCTGCCCCTGGACAATTACGCACCCCACTGGGAACTCCCCGTTTGCAAATGCGATTTTGGCCTGGTTCAAGGCCAGTTCCATGAAGTGTTCATTTAACAAAGTACGGTTGCCATCCTTTATTATAATGCTGAAGTTTGTTTTACCCCTCCCTTTTTTTTCCGGATAACAAATATGCGGACAGAGAGGACTTGCTTGCTTTTTTTCACAAGTATTGTATGGTATTCGGAACTTAAAAAATATTCAATGATGAATTTATGAAAGCATTAGAAAAAAAAGTGGTACCCCTTAAAAAAGACCCTTGCATCAGGGAACTTTTTCAACAGCGAGAGCAAAATTTCCTGTCGCCATATGGGACCCCCAGCACCAAGGCCACCAGACGTGTTGCCGAAAAAAATATCTGTAATATCCGGACACCCTTTCAACTGGATCGGGACAGGATCGTCTATTCAAATTCTTTTCGGCGCCTTAAATACAAAACCCAGGTTTTTTTATCCCCCCTGGGCGACCACTACAGAACCCGGCTGACCCACACCCTTGAGGTTTCTGAAATTGCCAGGAATATTTCAAGGGCCATGCGCATGAATGAGGATCTGGCCGAAGCCATTGCCCTGGGTCATGATCTGGGCCACACCCCCTTTGGACATGGCGGGGAAACAGCCCTGGTCGAGGTCCACTCCTCCCATTTTTCCCACTCAGACCAGAGCCTAAGGGTAGTGGATGTGCTTGAAAACAAGGGCCGGGGCCTGAACCTCACCCGCCAGGTCAGGGACGGAATTCTCAAACATTCAAAGGGATTTGGCAACATCCTTCCTGCCACTGCCGGAGAAACCGCCGTCACGGTCGAGGGCAGAATCGTAAGGGTTGCCGACATCATTGCCTATCTGAACCATGATCTGGACGATGCCCTCAGGGGAAAGGTGATCTCCAAGGAAGATGTGCCGGCTATCTGCCTTCAGACATTGGGGAATACCCATTCCGAAAGGGCCAGCAACATGATCGAATGCCTGGTTTACAACTCGGGTCCCCAAAATGGTAAATTTGTTCTGGATATGGGCAAAGAAGCCTTCCATGCCATGACCCTTTTGCGCAAATTTCTCTATGACAAGGTCTATCGATCCCCTGCTGTCCACAATGAATTTATAAAGGCCAAAAAGGTCATCATGGGACTTTACCAGTATTTTATTGAGCACCCGGAACGCTTGCAAAAAGAATTGGAAAAAATGGAAATGGCCCCCTGGGATTCGGATAAAAATGCCCTGAAACGATCTGTTTGCGACGTGATTGCCAGCATGACCGACCGGTATGCACTGACATTGTATACCAAATTATTTTTCCCCAACCCCCTGGTATAGGCCCATTGGTATAAGCCCATGACATCCACCCAATTTCAGCTGCTTTCCGGTATTTACAAGACCATGGACAGAGCCTGGGAGGACATCGCATCCCGCTATGGGTTTGTCTGTAACGGGTGTGAGGACAATTGCTGCCGTTCCTTGTTTTTCCATCACACCTTTGTTGAAAAAGCCTTTCTTCTCCAGGGATTTGGCCAATTGGCACCGGATATAAAAGCTTCAGCCCTTACCAGGGCCAGGGAGTATTATGGCAAAACTTTCCCAGATGCCACGCCGCCCATCTCATTGAAGATAATCTGCCCCCTCAACCAAGACGGCCGCTGCCTGGTATATGCCTTCCGCCCCATGATATGCCGACTCCACGGCCTGCCCCACGAGTTGAATCCACCTGGAGCAATCCCCCT
>VMSR01000111.1 GCA_013792075.1 Desulfobacula sp. | reverse complement strand
GGCACTTTTTTTTCAATGGCCTCCAGCATCCACCGCTTGTGAAATGCGATTCCCTCAAGCACAGACCGGATCAATGCCCTTTTTCCCGTATGGAGTCCGATATTGAAGAACATGCCCCGGGCCAGGGGATCCTCCCGGGGTGACCGGTTCCCGTGGAGCCAGGGTGTAAAGATCACCCCGCCTGATCCCGGCGCTATTTGTGCCACATTTTCATTCATTAAATCATAGAGAGTATCGCTTTCCAATACATCCTGGGTCTCATTTGCCTTCAGGTAAACACCGATCTCATCCAGGGCCAGGTGATCTCTCACCCATTGAAGGCACAGGCCGGATGTCTCCTGTTCTGCCACATAATTATAATGGCCGGGAATTGCACCACAAATGGAGGCCACAAAATTTTTCACATCCACCATTCTTTTGTCGACATTTGCAACCACCCAGCCCGAAGTTCCCACATAGATATGGGTGTCATTGGGATTCAAGCAACCGGAACCAATGGGAATAAGGGAAATGTCCCCTCCCCCACCGAATACCGGGGTTCCCTTCATCAGCCCCAGGTCCTTTGCCGCCCCGGCTGTTAATTCTCCGGACCTGTCCATGGCCTCCTGAACCCTTGGCAAATGATCCGGATTGACATCAAAGCTTTTGCACAGAGATTTAGACCATCCCTGGCAGCCCGGCCGGGTGTTGTAAAGAAAGGTCAAATGGGCAGAATCCCGGGTCATGGCAAAATTACCCGTACATCTCAGGGCCAGATAATCCCTTACATCCAGCCATTTATAGGCCCTTTCAAAATTTTGGGGCTCATTGTCCCGAACCCAGGCGTACTTCCACAAGGGGTCTTTGGCGGTTGCAGCAGCCCCCCCTGTTATATAGAGAGATTTGATCAGAGTGACGGCGTTGAGGCCTTCAATTTTTGGAAAGCCACAGGCAAACTTTTCCTTAAAGACCTTTGTGGCCCGTCCATCCATATACCCCATGGGATTCCGGACGGCCTGTCCCTGCTTATCCACGAGAATCAAGGCCTGCATCTGGCAGCAAAAAGAAATTGCCGCAATCTTGTCTCCAGAACAATCCGCCCGGGATAAAACCATGTGAGATCCCTGGCAGATTGCCTTCCACCAGTCGTCCACCCTTTGTTCAGATCCGCCGTCCGGCGTGGTAATAAGAGGATACCCCACCACTTGTGAATCCAGCAGTTCCAAGGTTTTCCCCAACCTGAAAAGGCAGGTTTTGGCACCGGTGGTGCCAACGTCATAGGTCAGCAGATGAATGGATTCTTTCATTATACCCCACCCTTTTTTAAAGTAATGCGTACAGCTTCACACATATACTGACCGGTCAGTTTAGTCAACCCCAGGGATGGGAATTTGCAACCCCTTTGTCCAAACCCATTTCAGCTAGGCCAAGGGAGGCGGGGGCAAGGGCAATTCTCCCCGCTCCATGGCTTGTCTGGCCGCCCTGACCGGTATGCCGGCCTCACAGGGAACCCCCACCTGGCATAACCCGCATCCATAGCCCTCAAACGCATAGGTTTTCTTCACGTATTCCCTGGATTTGGCCAGATGCTGCCTGCATTTTTCCTTGTCGTGGCCTGCCTGGGTAATGGCCCGGGCCGGGCACCGGTCAATGCATTTTCCACAGGTCCCCTGGGCATAATAAAGGCACCAGGCGTGATGGTCTGCATAGGGTCGCGGCGTGGGGGGAATGGATATTTTTGCAACAATGGAACCTGCGCGCATGGCTTTGCCCCTGGCGGTGATAAGCCCATCACACAGGCCAAAGGTCCCCAGGCCGGCCGCATAAGCTGCATGGCGCTCGGACCAGGCAGATGCATAGGAAAAGCGTTGGGAGTTTACAATGGTCCAATTGGCGGCAAGCATGGGAGCGACCGCCGCATGTCCCGCTTCTTCCAGGCTTTTTACCAGGTGCTCTCTCAATGCGATATTGAAATTTTCACCATAAACTCTTATTCGGGCCCATTCTTCGGAAGGATATTTTCTGGCCTTGCCATTGGTTGCGCGAACCTGTTTGCGTTGGGGCAGAATCCAGGAAATAACCGTCAGTTGATCGGCACTCACATTTTCTTTGGGGCAATGTTGGTTAAAGACTTCCCAGGGGGTCCAATGGAAGGGGCCCACATATTCTTTGTATTGCTGCCAGATGGGGTCTGCACCAGAAGAAAACCCCACAAGAAAAGAGTCCCAGGCCGCATCTCCCGTTTGATTTTCCATAGTGTTGAGCGGAGAGGTTAAAATAAAATTTTGAACAAGGGCTTTGATTTTTTCCGCCGTAATCCGAGTCATTTTCTCCATTTGAATCTCCTTTGGAATTAAAAAGCCGGGGTATGTTGGCTAATTGCCGACAATATAGTTCAGATGCCTATCAGATGTGCCGCAGCAGCCGCCCAGTATTTTTACGCCATGGGATCTGTTGAGGTCCAGCATCGCGTTTCCCCAGTCAGACACCTTATCTTCTTTAAGCCGGTCCGATCCGTCAAGATCGCAATGGTCCAGTGAGGATGCATTTGCCTGGAACCCAATGAGTCGATCAAAAAGTTCTGGCGGCTGTTTTTCCGTGCACAAAAAGGTCGGATATGCGCAATTTACCATGAATCCAAGGGCAGGCGTATGGGTTCCGGAATCAATATACGCGATTGCGGCCATCAAACTGGTTTTATCCAGCAGTCTGCCGTCACGGGAAATAACAAAACTGATAATATAGGGGATGCCTGTTTTTTCCATGGCCTTGGCAATGCCATGGGCTTCTTGAACATTGGGGAGGGTCTGGGCTATCAAAAAATCGACATTCGCGTCTGCCAATTGATCAATCTGCCATGAATGAAAGGCATAAGAATCTTCAACCGACAATCCTTGCTCGGGTTTGTAACAATCATTTTTACACCCCACAAGCCCCCCGATTTTTATCCTGTCCCTATCTGCCTGGACATTGCGAAGGGCCTGCATGAATGCAACGGCATCCTGATTGAGGGCAGGGTTTGCCTTTGATTCCACAATTCTGGCCCTGCTGGCTCTCCAGGTGGGTGCGCACATGAGAAAGGGCAATTTGGCCTTAACTGCAATATCAATATACCCTTGATAAATTTTCTCCAGGGCCAGTTTACCCGCCTTGTCATAAACCAGGGGCGCATTGACCAGCAACGGATGCAGGGTCAGACTGGCGGATCGCCGCAATCTTTCCACAACAGCGCCTTCCATTAAAACCAGTTTGTTGTTTTTTATTGTTTTTTCCATTGGGTTCCTCAAAAATTTAATCCGACTTGAATCGTTTGGTCTTCCCCGGGATACTGCTCCAAGTAAAAAATGTTTATAGGCTTGACAAAAATTTTACAACCTGTATTTTTATACTGACCAGTCAGTTTATTAATTTCAAATAAAGGAACATCCATGGACCCCCTGACGTCACCCACCCCCAAATCAGGCAGCCAATACCCTTCTGCCATTAAAGAATACCCCGATACCCAGACGATTTTGAAGCGCCTGAACAGCCTCATCAACCTTCCCATCCGGGGACTGAAAACAACGGCCCTGGAAAAATACCTGGCCTATTTTAACACCTGCTGTACCCGGTCCAAAGAAATGATCGATACAGCAAAACACTTCATCCCGGGCGGGGTACAGCACAACCTGGCCTTTAATTACCCCTTTCCCCTTGTGTTCACCAAAGCCCTGGGCGCCCATCTCTGGGATCTGGACGGCAACCAATATATTGATTTTCTCCAGGCCGGGGGCCCCACCCTTTTGGGCAGCAATCCTGAAACCGTCAGGGAAAAGGTCATTGAACTGCTCAATACCACAGGACCCGTTACCGGGCTATTCCACGAGTACGAACTCAAACTGGCCCGAAAAGTTGTCCAGTGCATGCCCGGAGTGGAAATGTTCCGCATGCTTGGCAGCGGCACCGAGGCCGATATGGCCGCCATCCGTATTGCCCGCCTGGCAACCAAAAAAAAATATATTCTAAAAATGGGCGGGGCCTACCATGGCTGGAGCGACCAGCTGGCCTATGGCATACGCCTGCCCGGCACCCGGCACATGGAAGCCCATGGGGTGCCCAAAAATTGTTTCAAATATACCCAGGAATTTTTCCCCAATGATATCAAGTCTTTGGAGAGAAAACTCTGGCAAAACAAATTTCGGGGCGGAACAGCGGCGGTTCTCATGGAACCCATTGGACCGGAAAGCGGCACCCGGCCCCTGGACAAAAATTTTAACGCCCAGGTGAGAGACCTGTGTGACCGGTACGGGGCGCTTCTGATCTTCGACGAGGTGGTGACGGCCTTCCGGCTGGGAATGGGCGGAGCCCAAGGCTATTTTAATGTTATCCCGGATCTCACGGTCCTGGGCAAGGTCATTGCCGGGGGATATCCTTCGGCCGGCGGCCTTGGCGGTAAAAGAGAATACATGGGATATCTGGCGGCAGGTATCCAGAGCGGCAGTAAAAAAGCCCTGGTGGGCGGCACCATGGCGGCCAACCCCTTAAGTTCCGTTGCCGGATATGTGACCCTGTGCGAACTGGAAAGAACCAATGCACCGGTCATTGCGGGCCTTGCAGGGGATCGGCTGACCCAGGGACTTGACCAATTGATCAAAAAATACAATCTTCCCTTTGTGGCCTTTAACCAGGGATCCATCTGTCATTTGGAGACCGTGGGTACCATGCTCTTCCACATCCCCTGGTCCCGTCCCTGGAAAATTCCAGGAACCCTTAAAAACATCCATGCACGCAAACATGTCATGGAACAAATGGGAGCCGCCTATATGGCTGAAGGCATCGTGACCCTGGCCGGCAGCCGTCTGTATACCAGCGCAGCAGACACCGATGGGGTCATCGATGATGCCCTGGCCCGGTTTGAAAGGGTGTTGCAAAATATTGAAGGGGTATACCCCCCTGGTGCAAAGGAATCTTAACAAATGGAAACAGACATTGTAAAAAAGGCCAGACAACAGGTCTGCGATGCGGGCCGCACACTTTTGGAGCGGGGCCTGGTAGAAGGAACCTGGGGCAATTGCAGCCTGAGAATCGATGACACAAGGATGGCCATCACTCCCAGCGGCCGGCGATACGAAAACCTGGAGCCGGAAGATATTGTGGTCATGAATTATCACACCCTGGCCGTGGAAGGCAGTCTCCGCCCTTCTTCGGAAAAAAAACTCCATGCCCAGATCTATAAAACCCGCAGGGAAATCCATGCCGTGATCCATACCCACCAGCCCAACGCCTCCACGGTTGCGGCTGCCAGGCGGGATCTGCCCCCCATCCTGGATGACCAGGCACAGATATTGGGACCCAATGTCCGGTGTGCGGACTATGCCCTGCCCAACACAAAAAAAATTGTCAAAACCACCGTAAAAGCGCTGAAAGGACGCTATGCAGCCCTCATGGCCAACCATGGAGCTGTTACCCTGGGCCGCACCATGGAAGAAGCAATTGTTGCGGCCCTGGTATTGGAAAAAGCCTGCAAAGCATTTATCGAGGCAGAATTTTTAGGCGGTGCCAAAAAAATCTCCGGCATAGAGGCCTGGGTCATGCACAAGGTCTATCTTTTCTTGTATTCCAAAAAGAAAGAAAAAAACAAGTAGGCCCCTGCCATCCGACAGCGTTATCCGGTCTGGGACAATTGTGTCCCAGATCATTGTTTCACATCTTTCTTCCCGTGACACAAAAGAGACAGAAAAACTCCCGATTTTCCCCCATTCCTGGATTTTTAATTTTTTCCCGACCGGATAAAACACGCTTGAAAAGCCCGGACGAATCGTTTATGGTAATACATCTTCAAAGACTCTAAAATTTCTTACATCAACCCCTATCTGATATGGCATACGAATTGCTATTACAAATGCAGAAAAATAAAAAACGGCATCTTAAAAAGGAGCCTGTAATGGGAAGAAATAACATGATAACCGGAGCCGGACGTATTTATTCATTTTATCGCGATGGGTTTAGGGAGATGGTTCTGGGGAAAAAATTATGGAAAATCATTCTGATAAAGCTGTTTGTGATGTTTGTGATCCTTAAGCTTTTTTTCTTTCCAAATTTTCTCAATACAAACTTTCACACTGCCCAGGAAAAAACCAATTATGTTCTGGAACAAATGACAAGGACCGCAGACCCGGACAAATGATCTCTTTAATAAAAAAACATTGCTTCATTTAAATTAGGAGGAACACCCATGATGGATATTGATTTGAGCATGGTAAACTGGGCCAGGGCTCAATTTGCGCTTACTGCCATGTACCACTGGATATTTGTACCGCTGACATTGGGGCTCTCTTTTTTGTGCGCCTTTTTTGAATCCATTTATGTGCGCACAGGAAATAAGGAATGGCGAGCCCTTACAAAGTTCTGGATGACCCTATTCGGTATCAATTTTGCCATTGGCGTAGCAACGGGAATCATTCTTGAATTTCAATTTGGAACAAACTGGTCCAATTATTCATGGATCGTCGGGGATATCTTTGGTGCCCCTCTGGCCATTGAGGGTATTTTTGCCTTTTTCCTTGAAGCAACCTTTTTTGCCGTCATGTTTTTCGGATGGAACCGAGTGTCAAAACAATTCCACCTTTTTTCCACCTGGATGGTCGCCGTGGGGTCTAATCTATCGGCTGTATGGATACTTGTGGCCAACGGGTGGATGCAAAATCCGGTGGGGATGCTCTTTAATCCGGAAACCGCCCGGTTTGAAATGAACAACTTTTTTGAGGTTGTTTTTAACCCTGTTGCTGTTTCCAAATTTGTTCACGCGTCCAGTTCCGGATTTTTATTTGCCTCTTTGTTTGTTTTGTCCATTTCCTGCTGGTACCTGATAAAGGGCCGCCATCTTCAAATGGCCAAAAGATCGATTGTTGTGGCTTCTGTCTTTGGTCTGCTTTCTTCCAGCTATGTTGCCTTCACCGGAGATGAATCCGCCTATGAGGTTGCCCAGAAACAACCCATGAAACTTGCCGCCATTGAAGGCTTGTATAAAGGACAGACACGGGCTGCCATTGTTGCTGCCGGAATTCTCAATCCCGATAAAAAACCCGGGGACACTCAAGACCCCTTTCTTATAAAAGTTGAAATTCCCTATCTTCTCTCTCTTCTGGCAAACCGTTCCCTGAACTCATTTGTGCCGGGAATCGACGACCTTGTCTATGGCAACCCAGAACAAAACATAGAAGGGGTGGCATCCAAAATTGCCAAGGGAAAAACAGCCATAAATGATCTTGCCGCATTCAAACAGGCCCGCAAAGGAAACAACAGCCAACAGGCGCAGAAGTCATTGGCAGATTTCAGACAAAACCAGGATTACATGGGGTACGGGTATCTCAACACCCCGGAAGAAGCGGTTCCGCCGGTTGCAATCCCCTACTATGCCTTTCATATCATGGTTTTTCTGGGCTCCTTTTTTCCCATTCTTTTTGCACTCTTTCTTTTTTATGGGTTAAAAGATACCCTTGCCCAGAAAAGATGGTTGCTTCCCCTGGGTTTAATCTCCGGTTTTCTGGGCATGATGGCCCAGCAGTCCGGATGGGTTGTGGCCGAGGTAGGTCGTCAGCCCTGGGTCATTAACGGCCTCCTGCCCGTTAAGGT
>VMSR01000038.1 GCA_013792075.1 Desulfobacula sp. | reverse complement strand
TTTTTTGCCGTTTCATCAAGGGCAATGGTAAAATGCTCTCCCAATTGTTGAGAAAGGATTTTATCGGTATCACCGCTAATCTTAAATTGTGTTCCCTCGGGTCTGGGCAAGAGGAACACAATCACACCTATCAAAAGCGCAACACACAGCTTAAACCCATCGGTTTTGTAAAACATATTTTCTCCTTAATCCTTCATTCTTTTTTTGTTGTTCTTCACCACATCACATGGCCTTCCATATTACTTTTTTCATTCATTATATTTTATTTGTGTTTCGATTTTTGAGGTGACATTATTTATCATTTCCAAAAATCCAAAACAAGCACCCCCCATAAATATATATGGTGTGTACAGGCAGGCAAAAATCAGCCCAGCAAAATGGGCATGCCCATGACAGGCCAGATAACGGCCACCGCCAGCCAGACCATCAGCATCAAGATAATGCTGGCAACAATACCATACCGGAGAAATTCTCCGGCAGTAAACTGATTGGCGTTATAGGCAATGGCATTGGGTGCCGCACCAATCAGCAGTAAAAAGGGCATGCCGGCGGTCATCAGGGCCGAATAAAAGATCACTTCTCCCGCCACTCCCAGGTAGGGTGCGATCACCAGGGCCACGGGAAGGGAGATGGCAATGGCGGCCACGTTCATAATGAAGTTGGTCATGATCATCACAAAAAAGGCCATGCCCAGAATGAACACAACGGCCGGCGCATGGGCAAACAGTTGGAGCCAGTTTACCGCAAGCCATTCTGCCGCCCGGGTCTGCCAGAGGCAGAAGCCCACGGACATTGCCCCCCCAAAGAGCAGGATGATATTCCAGGGGATGGCTTCCAGGTCTTCAAGTTTCAGAATCTTGAAAATGAAAAACAAGAGGGTGGAGGTCAGAAGGATGGATGTCTTGTCAACGGTCTTCAGGGCCGGAACCCAGTTTTTCAGGGCAATGATGACAATCACGGCCAGAGAGACCGCCAGGGTTAAAATTTCCTTCTGGCCCCAGCCGCCCAGATCCTTATACATTTGTTTGGCCTTTTCCTTGAGTCCGGGAATACTCTTTTTTTCCGGGCGGCACAGAATCAGCATGAGGCCCCAGATGATGAAGACCATTAGCCAGCCGATGGGGGCCATATAATAGGTCAGTTCAAAGAAGCTGATCTCCTTGCCCGTCATCTCTTTGAAAAACCCGATGGCCACAGCACCACGGGCGGCACCCAGCAGGGTGATGATACTGCCGGCCCCCGCAACATAGGCCATGCCGATGAAAAGCCCTTTTCCGAACCGGGTCGGGGTTCCATCATCTGAGTAGAAGGCAGTGATGGCCAGGAGCAGGGGGAACATAGTTGCCGCCACTGCCGTATGGGCCATCAGGTGGGTGAGGGCTGCGGTCAGTACAAAGCAGCCAAGGTAGATCATGCTGGTTTTTTCGCCGACAATGGAGAGCATTTTGTAGGCCATCCGCTTGGTCAGTCCGCTTTTGGTGAACGATTGGCCGATCACGATGGAACCCAGGATAAACAGAACCGAGGGATCCATGTAATCTTTGAAGGCCACCTCGGGCTTGCGGATGAGAAACATGGCCTGGGCAACACCGATGGCAATGCCTGTGACACCGATGGGCAGAACTTCAAAGACCCACCAGGTTGCTGCCAGGGCAAAAACGGCAAGGGCCCCCTTGCCTTCTTTGGTCAGCGTAAAGTGGTTGCCCTGGGGGTCGATGGCATCGGGCCAGGGCGGGCAGAAATAGATGATGAAAAACAAGGCGACCCCCAGAAGGAGAAAAAAGGTTTTTTTCCACTCAAACGGTGCGGTTTCCTCTAACGATGCTGAAATGGGTGATGACATGGTGCATATCCTTTCCCTAATTGGAATTTATAAAGCAAGCAGATCTCAAGGATCTCCAGATATACAGGCAGGTTTGACAACGCCACGGTGGGCTCGGTTTGTTAACCGGCAGGCCTGCTTTCATTAGGACATTCCTGACCGACATTGCTGGCATATAGACCTATCCCTATCCATTGTCAATATGGCTGAAAAATATACTTTCAAACATGGCCAAAGAGAACCGAATCCTCTCTTAAATGGCTATTTTGTCAGTATTTTTTACACATAAATAAGTTTGGGTTTACCTTTTTCCGGGTTTTCTGTATTCTTGGCCGGGTTTTGGCGGAAAGGCCGTCAACATCACCAGGATTTTTTTTGAGGAGTTTTATGTGAAAGACGCAGACATGACCCTTAATGCCTCGGTTTTCACTGTCTTTTTATGTCTTCTTTTTGGTGGAAACGGGGTTGCCATAAAGCTGGGATTTACCGGACTGGGTCCGTTTACCTCGGCCGGCATACGCTTTTCCATGGCGGCAACAGCTCTTTTTCTATGGGCCTGGTACAAAAAAATACCCCTGGCCCTGGACAAACGCCAATGGCAGTTAATTTTGATTCAATCGGTTCTTTTTACCGTTCAATTGTCCTGTTTTCATATCGGGCTTGCACGGACAACGGCATCCCACGGGGCTCTGATATCCAACGTGCTTCCCTTTGTGGTCTTGATCCTTGCCCATTTTTTTATTCCGGGAGACCGGATTACCCTAAAGAAAAGTATGGGGGTTCTTCTGGGGTTTATCGGGGTGCTCCTTCTTTTTTTTGATGCGCCGGACCTTAATTCAGACCTGCAGAAAGGGGATATGATTATCCTGTGTGCCGTAATTTCCTGGTCTGTTTCCGCAGTCTTTGTCAAGCGGATTATCTCGGGGTTCCATGTGATTCAGATTACCTTGTATCCCATGGTCTTGGGTATTCCTTTCCTTTTTATGATGGGCCTTTTGTGGGATGATCCCATGGTTTTGTCTGTCACACCAACGGTTGTTAAGGCCTTGCTTTACCAATCTTTTGTGGCCACCGCCTTTGGCTTTGTCGCCTGGAACACCCTGCTGCAAAGATACGGGGCCACAGCCCTGCATTCTTTTATTTTCATCATTCCGCTTTCCGGGGTTTTCTTGGGGGTAATGGTCTTGGATGAACCCGTGACCCCCTACCTTTTGGCATCCGTCGGGTTTATAGTGGCCGGAATTCTGGTCGTGAACATAAGAAAGAGAAAAAAAATTCCTGTTTTTCCCTGCCCCTAGGTTTTTGTAAAGGTTTTTTCAGAAGGTTATCGGATCAATCCTCAGGGCCGGATTTCTACCCTAAGGGTTTCTTTTTTCGCCTGGAACAGGCGTAAACCGTTGAACAGCCCGTCAACCGATTGTAAGGGATTCAGGGGGTTGCCCAGGCGTATCGGAAGCGTTGCGCTTCCCGGAACCTGAAAGGCAGAGCCCGAGGGGTCCAAGGGATGTATCCATACGGCCAATAATTCGTGTTCCACAATATAGGGAAACACGATGCCGGCCGGGAGAATGAAGGTGTCACCCGTCGTTTCCCTGCTGTCAAGGCCCCATTTTTCCAAGGTTCTTTCCTGGCCGTGTTTGTTCCAGCCCAGGTGCATTTCCTTGACAAACAGGTTGGCAAGATCCTGCCGGAATAAAAAAACCTGGGGATCTTCATTGTTTTTTCCCCATAAATGCCGGTGGGACCGGGTAACAAACGCCCTGGCTTTTTGCTTCCATAAATCAGGGTCTTTCAAATCAGTATCGATCATGGGTATTTCCCCCAATGAAATAATCCAAATCCTCTTTGGAAAAGTGTTCGGCCATTTGTTTAATTGTTTTGGTGTACCTGCCAAGACCACACAACCGGTCTGTTTTTTCCAGGTATTCTTTCTGGTCCATGCCGCCGGAATACCAGAAAATTTTAGGGACCAGAAGGGCATTTATAAAAGGAATCTGGTGTGCACGGCAAATTTTGACTGCTCTGCCGTCATCCACGAGGATAAAGGCGCCTGTTCCCTTGGGCTCCGGTGCCCGGCAGGTCGACCGTAAATAAAGACAAATCGTTTCTTTTTCCCCTTTCCCCATGGCAATAAAGTTTTTTTGTGCAAACAGGGGGCTGTCGGAAGAAGGGAGTTCTGGGAGTAAAATTACAGGCGCTCTGTTTTTGGTTTTTCGGCCAAGGTGTTTGAAAAAATCGGCTCCCGGATATCCGGATTTGGTGATTTCACTGAAAACAGCCGGGGCCATGACCACTTGCCAGGTCTCGGCCAGACCGGCAAACAGATCGGCCTTGTACAAAAGAATGGCAGAAGAGGCGTCTGTAAAAACGTTTCTTTTGGGACATCGTGTCATCAAAGAATAAATCCTTTATAAATAAAGAACCCATACAACCCCATGAGAATACCGCCTGCCCATCTGGGCAGCCGTCCTAAAAATGCAGTCAATAAAAACAGACCGGCCCCTGCCCCCATGATGCAAAAAACAGCTGTTTCAAAGGACGGGGGTATCCTTAGGGGGGAAAACAGAGCAAAGATACCGATGCACAAAGGAATACAGATGTGGCAGTCACCGATCTGGGAGGAATAGGCAATATCCGCCCGGTTTACCATTGCATAGTAAAAAGCCATAAATGCATTGGGAAGGACCATGAGAAGTCCGCTCAAAATTCCCAGATTTTGCTTCACAAACACGCCCTTTCCCTGGAGCGTGACCCATTCCACCAGACCGTTGATACTGGAAAAAATAGCCCAGGCACAGATGCCGACAAGGACAAGATCGATCAGGATTCGTTTTCTAATGGTTCTGTGCTGTCGGGCATTGGTTTTCAGGACCTCAAAAATGTGGAAAATCTGCCAGAAGAGAAAAAGCCCCACCAGCATCCACCCGTCATTGGCCTGGATGACCCTGTCCCTGCCGACCAGCCAGAGGGCGGCGGTAAAAAAGATCAAGGCCAGAAGGCTTAAGAGCAGGGAAAGATGGTGGATCTTGGTTTCCCGGGCAATTGATTTCGATTCGGGGAAAAAATTTAGTCCCCAGAAAAGGGCGGGAACAGCCAATACCAGGGTAAGGTTGGTCATATTGTTAACCAGGCAGTTTTCAAGGACCCGATAGCCGTTGTTTCCGGATTTTGCCATGAGATAGGCAAAGCACAGATTTGGAAACCCGCTGAAATAGGGCATGACAAGAGTGCCCACAATGGTGCCTTCAAACCCGTTTTTTTCCACGGCATTTAATCTGGTAATCATTAAAAAGCAGGCCGACAAAAAGCAGGCTGTTAACTGCCAGGGGCCGGGAAAGGTCAGTATTTTAATATAGGGGGCAAAAGAGGCCAAAACGGCTCCATCCCCCATGATGGGTGAAAATATTTCCAGTATCCTGTGATACAAACTGGATGTTAAGGCCAAAATGATTTCCATAAGAAAGATACATAAAAGAAAACCATGTTTCCCGCAACCCATTCTTTTGGGGTGTGAACAGATTTAAAACACTGATATTGCCTGTTACGACCGGCATTTTAATCTTCAAAACAATAATTTTTTGAAGATGGAATAAAAAAATAGCCTGAAAAATCAGACAGATAAAAAGAATAAAAAATAAAAAAAAAATAAGGTTTGACATTGCATTTAAATTCCTGCATTATTCGCCGGTCTTCAGGAGGACGGACTTTAAACAGCCCTTCGCAAGTCAAGTGTTTGATCTTTGAAAATTGGTCAGTGAGAAAAGAAAAGAGCGGGTCGTAAAGACCTAAAAAGTTTTATCAAAGGATTATAACTGGAGAGT
>VMSR01000040.1 GCA_013792075.1 Desulfobacula sp. | reverse complement strand
CATGTCCAGCGCAACCGCAGAAACATGTCCGATGAAGATATTCTGAACTGCCTTTCCCTGCTGGATACCATCCACGGATCCCAGGACAAAGGGAACCCAACCTTGAGCCAGAAAGAGACCAATGAAATGCGTGCCAAGGAATTGGGTATCAGCCCCCACAAGGTGGACAAGGCCCGCAAGGTCATGGAACACGGAAATGACCAAATCCGGGAAAGCATCCGCTCTGGTGAAAAATCCATTAACAAGGCGTTTCAGGAAGTCCAGGAAACCCGCCGTGAAAGCGGTGAAATCAAAGGTCTTGTCACCACCGGCCTCGGCAGTGCTGCCCGGTATACCCAGACCCTTGGCAAATTTCTAAAGGAATTACAACGGATCAAGATGGATGGATGGCAGGATGTTTCCCAAAAAAAAGCCCTGGACGACCTTGAATCCATCAAGGAACTTATCAAAAGCGATTATCCCTGATTTCCGGTTCTGTTTTCGGGAGTGTACGGGATGCCCGCAAGTTGAGACAAAATATTGTCATAAGGCCCATAAGGCCGGGCAGGTGCACCCACCACGGAGCCGGCCAGAGCAGAGCCGCGGCACAGCCAAAGGTCAGCAGGCGGACGAACAGACCAATTTTCTTTTCCATGAACCCTTCCAACCCTGCGGCAAAGGCGTAAAGTCCGAACAGGGCAAAAAAGAAGATCATAAAATCATCGGCCCATGAGCCCCCGATAAAAGGGGTGTAGGCAAACAGCAGTGGGATTATGTACAGGCCCTTGGCCAGCTTCCAGGACTGAAAACCGGTGACCATTGGCTTGGTGCCGGCGATGGCGGCTGCGGTGAAGGCGGCCAGGGCCACCGGCGGAGTGACATTGGAATCCTGGCTCAGCCAGAAGATGATCAAATGTGCCGACAACAGGGCATAGGTCAGGGCGTGGGGACTTAAGACCGCTTCTCTCACCATGCTGGCCATGTCCACTGGCACTGCATCAACGATTGCCCGGGCGGCAACTGCGGTCATGGGATTTCCGATATTTGCCAGATGCTCAGGTGCGGCAATCATGAAGATGGCCTTTGCCGCCTCGGGAATCTGGCCGCCGACCAGGGCATCCACCAGCAGTCCATCGGAAATCAGGGCATGAAGTGCCGGAGCCGAAAGGGTGCCCAGGACGATATACGCTGCGGTCACGGGCAACCCCATTCCCAGCACCAATGAGGCAAGAGCAATCAGGGTGATGGCGATCACAAGGCTGTGCCCTGCCCACTGGTTGATCATCAGAGAAAAGGTATTGCCAATTCCTGCCGTGGCAATGATGTTGACGATCAGGCCCACGGCACAGAGGAGGATGGCGGTCATCACCATATTCCGAGCACCCATGGCCAGGGCTTCTATGACCGCTTTTATCCCCATGGGATTGGGGCTCAGCCAGGAGGCGGCAATGACAGCTACAATGGAGATGCCTGCGGCATAGGTAGGGGTAAACCCATAGATCAGAAGACCGATGAGCACGGCTATGGGCAAAAGAAATACGATCCCCCCCTTTTTTAGCACCTCAAGGGCTGAAACCTTCTCGTGATCCAGGGCATCAACCAAGCTGCGTTTGGCCTCAATCCTGACAAAAAACCCCACGGTGGCAAAATAGAGGATGGCCGGCAGGATACTGACCATAACGATGGTGTTGTAGGAGATCTGGGTATAGGTGGCCATGACAAAGGCCCCGGCGCCCATGATCGGCGGCATCAACTGCCCCCCTGTGGAAGCAGCAGCCTCAACCCCGGCAGCAAACTTAGGGGGGAAACCGGCCCGTTTCATCAGCGGAATGGTGATGACGCCTGTGGAGGCTGTGTTGGCCACGGCTGATCCCGAGATGGTCCCCATGAGTCCCGAGGCCATCACCGCCACAAGTCCTGGACCACCCACCATTTTTCCCGCCACGGCACGGGCCAGGTCAATGACAAATTCTCCGGCGCCGGAACGCAGCAAAGAAGCGCCGAACAGAATGAACATAAACACATAGCTGGACGAAATGCCTGCAATGGTGCCAAACAGGGCATCATCTCCATAGATACTGCGAAAAAGAATTGTTTCCGGGCTCAGGCCCGCAAATTTAAACACACCGGAAATCTTTCCTCCCCAAAAGCCGACATAACTTAAGGCAACAAGAATCAGCACCGGAATAAACAGGCCTGCCACCCGCCGGGTAAATTCAAGGGCACAGACGATCAATATGACGCCTGCAATCCACTCGGCTGGAACCATCCGCACTCCCCGGGCATAAATGGCATCTTCCATGGCAATGAGAAAAAGGGCAGACCCTGCGGCCAGCAGCCCCAGCAAAATATCCGGAACACGCCAGGCCATGGAGGGATTCTTGCGCAGGGGATAGACCCAGGCGGCCATCAGGGCAAATCCTGCAAAATGCAGGGAATTCTGCCAGAGAGACGACAATACGATGCCCACATTGAACCCGATGTGCATCAGAGAGATGACCACGCCCAGAAAGAGCAATAAGCGGGAGGTGGGAACTTGGGTTTTGGTTTCAGTGGCCGGCATTTCAATGGACTCCAAAAAAAATATTCAGCAGCCGCCCCCAACGGGCGGCCGTGGGTAATAGGTCTACTTAGTTTGCCAAAAGACGGGCAGGGATTTTGATGCCCATTTCCTGGTAATACCTTGCCGCGCCGGGGTGCAGGGGCAGCGGCAACCCTTCAATGGCTTTTTCCAGGGCCATGGCCTTGGTGGCGGCATGGATGGCGTTAAGGAAGGGCAGGTTTTCGTAGGTGGTCTTGGTGATTTGATAGACAGCATCCTCATCAACATCAGCCCGCACGGAAAGAAAATTCGGCTGTGCGATGGTGTTGATGTCCTTTTCCTGACCCGGATAGGTGCCGGCCGGAATCACAAACCGGGTCCAAAGATCCATGACGCCATCCGCCTGGATCAGTTGTTCGTTGGTGAAGTCCAGAACAACGATATCTTTGCCCATGGAGGCCATGGCCTTGGTCACGGCACTGACAGGGGATCCGGCCGGAGTACTCATGCCGGCGGCCTGGCCGTTCTGCATGGCGTCTGCAGAGGGACCATAGCCGACATAGATCAGGTTGTAGTCTTTTTCGGCATCCGCACCGAGATGGCCCAGCAATACGATATTGGAACCCAGGGTGCCGGAATTTTTCTTGCCAAGGGAGAGGGTTTCCCCTTTCATTCCAAGCAGGTCGGAAGCAGTACCGGTTTTGGCAAATTTCCGATTCACGGTAAAATGTTCAACATTCTGCCAGAGCATGGTAACCGAGCGCAGATTTTTCTGGGGGCCTTCGCTTTCTATGGGGCCGGTGCCTTTCCATGCATAGGCACCGTAAAGGCCTTGGAGAATGGCGAACTGGACTTCATTTTCCCTCAGCAGTTTGATGTTTTCCCCGGAACCGGCAGAACTGATGGCCGAAAGGCCGATCTTCTGGGTCGGCTGTAGCTTAACCTTGACCAGGGTCGACAGGGCAACGCCGACCGGATAATAGGTGCCGCCGGTGGAGGCAGTGGCCATCAGGTAACTGCGCTCCTGGGCCGCCTGGACGGTGCCGGTGAAAACCACACCCAAGATTAGTGCCAATGCCGCAACCATAAAAGTGACTTGTCTGATCCGCATTCTCATTTTTTCCTCCTCCTGTTTAAGGTTATTTTAACGATTGAATAGTTGTCTTGTGACCATAGGATGGGGACCTGCTTTTTGTCAACATTGTCCGGGAAAAAAATGGTAAGCGCTTCATTTCGTAAGATACGTGTAACTTTGCAGGCAATCTCAGAAAATCTGGCAGGCAATATTGCATATTTAAAATTTTTGACCTGATCTAAAAACAACACTCTATATATTGAGTGTTGTTAAAAGAATTCTGAATCGGAATATTTCTGATGTAAACAATTGACTTTTTGCCGGTCAGATAGATCCCCCTGACCACAAGATGTGGGGTCTATCTTCTATTTAAAGAATGGGGGAATTATGAATACAAATCGTCGCTTTTGGGTGCCGGGTCCGACCCCGGACTTATATACCATCAGTGCTTACGAGAAAACCGGATCAAAGCTGTAACGCGGCACATAATCTAAGAAATTTGATTGCACTCACTAATGGAAGAAAAATTAAACGCCTTTTAAAAAAAGGATCTTCCCCCATAATGATGGACATAAGAAGCACCTTTTTACTGCTTTAAAATATTAGCTGAAAGTTGTATTTTTTATTCTTTATCTAATAACTCCCGTATGATTTTAGAAAGATCAGAACTAACAACAGGCTTTTGAATATATTTTTTTATACCGGCCTTCATGGCTTTGGATTCTGTAAAATTTTCATGATACCCGGTGCAAATTATTATTGGTATATCATCTCTAATTTCCAATACTGAAAGGGATAATTTTTCTCCAGTCATCTTTGGCATGGTCATGTCTGTCACAATAAGGTCAAATTGATCTGGATTTTTAGCAAATGCATTTAAAGCAGCCTCACCATTATCAAAGGTTGATATCTGAAACCCTTTTGCTGACAGGAGGGCGCCCAGTGTCTCTAAAATGGCTTGTTCATCATCAACAAGCATTATCCTCTCTGATGAAGCCAACTGCTCTATTTTGCTCTTTTCTGGCAAGATCAGAGGGATAGCATTGTCAGTGATAACGGGCAAATAGATTTGGAATGTTGTACCGACACCAATCGTGGAAAAAAAATCAATAAATCCATTATGTTTTTTCACGATCCCGTTAACAACAGCCAGTCCCAAACCCGTGCCGTCACCCGCTTTTTTGGTCGTAAAATACGGATCAAATATTTTCTCTTTGATTTGATCTTCTATTCCAGCACCGGTATCACTCACTGCTATTTTTACATATTTTCCCAGGCAACCGCTTAAATCTCCAGACAAATCTTCTTGTGACAATGCTATTTCATCCAGCACAACACTCAAAATCCCGCCATCATAGCCCATTGCATGGTAAGCGTTGGTGCAAAGATTCATCATTACCTGATGCATTTGGGTTGAATCCGCCAGGACCATTGCTTTTGATTTTAACACTGCTTTGATCTCAATGTTCGATGGAAATGTAGACCGCATTAAACCTAAAACCTCGTTTAAGATATGAAAAAGGCTTATGGGTTGTTTGCTGTATTTTGTTTGCCTGCTGAAAGATAAAATCTGTTGAATCAATGAGGAGGCTCTCTGAGCACCCTCAAATATTTTTTTGTTATATTCCATGACTTTATCCGGTTCATTGGCATGGCCGTTCACCAATTGAGAGAAACCAAAGATACCCGAAAGAATATTGTTAAAATCATGCGCAATACCACCGGAAAGTGTTCCAATCGCTTCCATTTTTTGAGCCTGACGAAGTCTGTCTTTTAATCTTAATCTTTCTTCTTCAGCCTGCTTTTTTTCTGTTAAATCAATCGTCAAAATATAAAAGCCGTTTACCTTCCCTTTTTTATCAGTTTCCGATACATAATCAATTTCATACCACTTTGATATTTTATTTTTGGTCGTAAATGAGAATTCGAAATTGCCTGATTTGCCGGATAGTGCCAGTTCAATATGGGGTTTTACTTTATTGTAGTTTTTGTGACCCAATATGTTTTCCATTCTCTGACCAATGATTTGATCCCGTTTACGATCAAACGATTTTTCAAATTCCTGATTCACTAAAACATATCGTTCTTCGGAATTGACATAAGAAATTTGAGCCGGAAGATTGTCTATCAAAAGCTGTAATCTTTTTTCATTTTCCTTTGCGTTTTCAAGTTGTCGTTGCAACTGGGGATAGTAGCTTTTGCGGGTTGACTCCAGACTTAGCTCTAAAAATTTTTTACGAGCGGCCTGGTGAGATCCTGTTGTTTGATATTTGTCCATTTGGGTAATAAGAAAGTTCTTTTTTTTTATTTATAGATTTGAAGATATACTTTTTCAATATCTTCGGGAGTTGCTTCCTGTGGATTGGTTGCCAGACAGGGGTCCATAAACGCAAATTTGCATAATTCGGGGATATCGGAAGACTTGACACCCAGATCAATCAGCTTCTGGTTGATGTTCAATTTTTTTCTTAGGGTTGCGATTTGTTCAGAAATAACATACCCCTTTTCCTCGATAGTGTGGCGATTTATATCCAAATGCATTGCTTTTGCCAGTTGATCATATTTTCCAGAGGCAGCTGAGTAATTAAATAAAACAACCTTTTCAAGCAAAAGGGCATTACATTCACCATGCGGCAATCCTAAACCACCACCAAGGCTGTGAGCCATGGCATGAACCATACCAAGGCTTGCATTGGAAAATGCAAGTCCCGCCATCAGGCTGGCTGTCATCATTTTATCCCGATAGATCATATTCCCGGGTTCCTGATATGCCTTGAGCAAATTATCTGCAATTATTTCAACCGCTGCAATGGCTGCCATATCGGTTAATGGTGAAGACGCAGTTGATACAAAGGCTTCAAAGGCATGACACAACGCGTCCATCCCTGTTGCTGCGGTCAATTCATCAGACATCGTTGTAGTCGTTTTAGGGTCAATCAATGCGATATCCGGGATGACCATTTTGCTGATAATGGTAATTTTAATTTTTCGTGCAGTATCGGTAATGATGGCAAATTGGGATACATCGGCTGAAGTTCCGGCTGTTGTCGGAATAAAAATTAATGGTGGGCCGGGGTTAGGTATCATGTCAACCCCTTGAAATTCAAGAATATGACCCGGATTTCCCATCACAACACCGATCCCTTTGGCACAATCCATCGGACTGCCGCCACCCACTGCAATAATTAAATCGCAACTTTCTTTTTTACAAATTCGGGCTCCATTCATTACCTCATAATCTTTAGGGTTTTCAGTCACCTCATCGAAGATAGTGAATGGAATTTCAGCCTGTTTCAGGCTTTCTTCTACAGATGAGGTCCAACCCGCCCTTCGAACCCCGGGATCGGTAACTATGAAAACTTTAGATGCTCCCAAATTATCTGCATGACGGCCTGAAAGCGCAATGGCACCGTCACCATATACGATTTCAGGGGCTAAAAATTTCCTAAGATTTAATATCGATTCTGTATTCATGATATCACTCAAAAATTGGTTAACCATAACCCTGCTGATTCATAGGGGCATATTATCACAGGAGGAGCTAACCGACTACCCCCTTTATGTTTTATGGTCATATTTGTCAAAAAATAGATCTATACCCTGGTTTCAAATTGATGGTGGCTCCCGGTTAATCTTTCAATATTTCGGTCATATTCAAGATGCCAATCAGCTGTTTTTTATTTTTTAAGACACCTTGAAGATATTTGCCTTTAATCTCGCCAATATTGGATGGTGCCGTCTCAATGTCATGGATTTTGGCATGAACCACATCATGGATGGCATCCACCAGCAGACCGATATGTTCATTTTCAGAATGAACGATAATATTTTTATTGTCCTTATTTTTCTGGACAGGATTCAGACCCAGTTTCCTGCCCAGATCAATGATGGTGACAATCTGGCCTCTTAAGTTTATGATCCCTTTGATATAATCCGATGCGTGTGGGACCTGTGTGATCTCAAAGTTTTTGTTAATTTCCTGTATCTCCAGAATATTGATACCGAAAAGAGAGGTGCCCAGATGAAAAGTAGAAAATGCATTGTCTGCTGAAGATGTTTCCATTGTATTTTCGGTCATATTGTTTCCCTTGTGATGAAAAGAGGTCTCCTTTGACGGGCGGATTTATTAAACCCACTCCGGGTGAATGACGCTGGCCAATTCAAGGACATCGATCATAAGTGTTGTATGGTCATTTATGATCATTGAACCCTTGATGGCCGGCTGGCAAAATGTTTTTTTATCAATTTTAAGACAGACCGCAATGGTATCCACCGGGGGGTTAACCATGAGCCCCAATTCCCTGTCCCTGACCTTGAAAACAACTATTTCCTGGTGCTCTTTCGGGGTGAGGGGTTTCACATCCGCTGCCTGGGACAATTGGCAGAGTGACAATGTCCCACCCCTGTATTGAACCACTTTTCTTTCTCCGATCTGCTCAATGGCAGCGGTTTGAATCCTTTCAATCCGTTCCACACTGTCCAGGGGGACTGCAAAATATTCGTTTTCTGAATTTTTGAACGTCAAAAGTGCTGTTTTGGGTTCTTCATGGTGCACGGATGCTTCAGAAGCGGTTGTGAGTTGCTTGACTTCAGGCATGGTTGACAGCCCGGCCATTTGTGCCAGATTGGCAATGTCCAGAATCAGCGCCACTTTGCCATCGCCCATAATGGTTGCGCCGGCAAAGGCAGTAGATCGTTTAAGGTGCCTGCCCATAGGCTTTACCACAATTTCTTCCGAATCTTGTAATTGATCGACAATCAGCCCGTATGTATAGGCACCGGCAGAAACCACGGCGATGTTGATGGCATTTCTTGTACCCGATCTTCGATCCTTTGATGCTCTATCCGGCATTTTTGAAACAGAATCAGGCACCATCTCAATTGCGGCCTCTCTGTCCAGGGAATGCCGTTTTGATCGCCTGTCAGCAATGTTTTTACGTCTGTCCGGCAGGGCTGTCCCTTTTGTTAAATCAACATATCTTTTTTCAATGCCGAGCATCTGAGACAGGTCCAGCAAAGGCAATAGTTCTCCCCTTAACCTGACAACATCGGCATCCCCCACCTTTTCAATTCGTTCTTTGACCTGGTCCAAAGGGATCCTGAGAAGCTCATCCAGATTCACTTGGGGCACGGCATAGCGTTCACGGCCGACACAAGTGATTTGGCTTGGAATAATCGCAAGGGTTAAGGGCAGTTTGATTGTAATATCCGTGCCGACCCCTTTTTGGGAATCTATTTCAAGAATACCACCAAGGCTTTCAATATGGGCCACCACCCCCGTCATGTCAACACCTTGGCCAGAAGCACCGGTGATCTCCAAAGGATCAAGTCCGTTGCCGTCATCGGAAATGAGGATATTTACCTGGCCAGCATCATGGAATGCCCGCACACGAATGTTGCCCATGGCTTTTTTGCCGGTGCTTTCCCGTTCTCCAGGTGTTTCTATCCCATGGTCAACACAATTTCTCACCAATTGGGTTACAGGATCATGGATGGATTCCAGGATGGTTTTATCAAGCTCCACCTCGTTACCTTCGATGACAAGGGCAATGGATTTGCCCACTTGCTGTGACAGATCCATGACAACAGGGTTCAATTTATTTAACATGTCGGCCATGGGCTGCATGCGGGTTCTCATGATGGTTTCCTGGAGCGCAGAGGTAATCATATCGATCCGCTGGCTGGATACCTCTGTGGCGCGCACATTGCCTGAGGCGACACCTTGAAGCAATTGATTGCGACTTAAAACAAGTTCCCCGGCAAGGGTCATCAAGGTATCCAAGAGCCTGACATGGACCCGTATGGATGCGTTGCCTTTATCACTTGTGTCTTCAGGTTCGTTTATTGTACCGTTACTTGTTTGTGCCATTGCATTCGTTTGTGTCATCGATCTTATTCCTTAGATTGTAAACAGCCTCCCGGACCACTCCCGGCCGGAAGGCTGTTGGTTTTTACTTTAACTTAAACCGGCTGACCATTTCATTGAGGTTTTCAGCCAGCTTGGACAATTCCACTGCACTTGAATTTACCTGGAGGCTGCCGGTTTTCATCTCATCTGCTGCCTGACTCACCTTGTGGACATCCTCGGTCACTTCTCCGGCCACAGTAGATGTCTGGTTGACATTTTCGTTTACTTCCTGAACACCTGCAGCGGCCTGGCTGACATTGTTTGAGATCTCCTGGGTAGTGGCCGACTGCTCTTCAATGGCGGTTGCCACAGAGGTAACAATGAGATTGATTTCATTGATGATATCAACGATGGAGCTGATGGCGGACACAGACTCCTGGGTGCTTGCCTGAACATCGCCAATCCGTGCACCGATTTCATCGGTGGCTTCTGCCGTCTGTTTGGCAAGGGCCTTGATTTCCGCCGCAACAACAGCAAACCCTTTGCCGGCCTCGCCTGCCCTGGCAGCTTCGATGGTGGCGTTGAGTGCCAGCAGGTTGGTTTGTTCGGAAATGTCTGAAATGGTTTCCGTGACCTTGCTTATTTCCGAGGCGGCCTTTCCCAGTTCTTTAACTTTTCTTGAAATATGTTCCGCCTTATTCACGGCCTCTGCAGTTGTTTGACTTCCTTTGGCTGTATTTCTTGAAATTTCATTGATGGTAGCCGACATCTCTTCAGCTGCGGCCACGATCATTTGAAGACTGGCCGTGGTCTGTTCCGTGGCCGCAGCCACACTGTTCATACTGGTCGCCATCTCTTCAGCTGCGGTAGCGACATTATTGGCGCGTTGGGAGGATTGTTCCGAACCGGACGCCATCTGTTGTGAAATGGCGGAAAGTTCCGTGGAAGAGGATGTCAGGGTCTGAACTCCCCCTGTAATATCAGTGAACATGCGGTTCAGGTTGTCCGTCATCTCTTTCATATTGCCATACACACCGGTGATTTTTTTGCCGTTTGCATTGAATTCAACGGTGAGATCTCCTTTGGCGATGCTGTCGGCAATCCTGGCGATTTCAGACGGGTCCTGCCCCAACTGGGCCATGATGCCCCGGACAAACCAGAGGACACCCACGAGCGTGAGGACCAGGAAAATACCGCCCACCAGCAAAACCATATTTCGAATCTCAACAACCGGTGCCATAAATTCGGACTCGTTCTGGGTGACGCCAATACTCCAACCGGTTAAGGCCACTGGTGCAAATCCGGCTATTTTGTCAACCCCTTTGAACCGATAGGATTCCACTCCGGCTTTTTGCGCCATCATAGCATCAATAATCGCCTCCATGCCGTCTAATTTGCTAAGGTTGAGTTTTAATATATGCTCTTTGTTTGGATGGGCAATGGTCAAACCATTTTTGTCCACCAGGAAGGGATAACCGGTTTCTCCCATCTTGACCCGGGTAATCTTATCCGACAAGGATTCCAGTTTGACCACGGCCGCAAAAATGCCGGCAAATTGGCCGGAATCCGTTGCCAACGGAATGGCGACCACAACAACGGGATTGCCCGTGGCTTTTGATAAAACAGGCATACCAATGCTGACCTTACCGGTTTTTGCGGATATAAAATAATCCCTGTCCGCCACGGATATTTTTTTGGTTCTGTACGCACCGCCCGCACTATCGGCAATGGCCTGTCCCTGGGTATCGGTAACAAAGAAAACGTCATACCCGTTACCGATCTGGGCATATATATCTGCAAAATAGGTGTCCAGGTCCGCGATTTCTGCTGTTGCATTGTCAATCCCTTCTGCCAATACTTTTTTGCTTGCCGTCACAACAAGGGGCTCTATTGCTATTCCCCGGGCCAGTATGACTTCTTGTTCCATGGATAGATTGGCCATGGCCGCAAGATTCTGGGCCGCCATTTGGGCCTCGCTTTTTGCAAGTGACTGCAGCGCGTTGGATGATTTGGTGATTGAAAAAAGCCCGACAACTGCCAAGGGTATGATCGCCGCCAGAATCCCCCCGACAATCAGTTTAAATTTAAGTGATCTGTTTTTCATTTTTCCCTGCCTCCATTTAATTTAGGTGTAGTGGTAATGGTTTGGTATTTGCGTTTTGTATATGTTGCTTCTTGTTCATAATTGCAGGCCAGTGCCATGGGCCCTTTGATATAGTTTGTTTAAAACCGATATAATATCCGTAAAATCATTGTCCAGGTAACTGATAAAACAGGGGTTTAATTTCAACCCCTGTGCCATCAGGGGCTTTGTCCTGTCGGGCAGAATCAGAATCACCCTGATATCGTCAAACAATGGGGTTAAAGTGATCAATTGTTCGATATCTTTTTCACAAAGGATGAAAACCACCATGGCCGAAATTCCGTGTAAGGGCCGGCAAAGGATGTCGGATAATTGCCGAATCGAATGGATGGTATCTGTTTGGATGTTTGGGAGTTGCTTTTCAATCAATGTCTCAAGCGTTTTTTCCCTGTCGTCTCCGGCACATTTGTATAAGCGTATTTTCATTTTATTCCACGTCATCCCTTTTATTTCAGACCAAGATTGTCATTAGGGGTTGATTAGAGCAGGATTTGTGCCAGTTGTTAGTGTTCTTAAATTTATGTTTTAAAAACAATTGGTTACAACAAATTTGGGTCGAAGGGGGGAAGGAAAAGAAAATGGCTATTCCTAAAAACAGGAATGAAATTGTTCCTGTTTTTAGGAATCAGGAACAAGGAGAGTGGTTCACGGCATAAAAAAACAGGGGGGTATCATGGACCGAACCCGGGAAGGCCATGCTTGTTTAATAACCCGTATAACCGGGACTGGGAAACACCGGAAATCTTGCAGGCAATTTTGCGGTCCCCGTTGGATCGGTTGATCAGCTCTTTTAAATAGTCTCGTTCGAGCCGGTTCCGATAGTCATTGAGAGGTGGGAATTCATCTTTTCTGTCAAGTCCCACGGGCAGGTCTGCTTTAGGCGTTTCCGACAAAACAGGATCAAACGCAAGGTCAGACATCCGGTATTCCACTGGCAGGTGTTTGGGGAAAAGTGTGGGATCACAACCGGCCGAGGCCAGCACATATTCCAGCACATTGACCAGTTCCCGCACATTCCCGGGCCAGGTATGGCTGGACAATATCTTGAAAAATTCAGGGGAAATGGCTTTGGTTTCAATGCTGTACCGGTTTGCGAGTTCATGGAGTTTTATAATGGCTATTTGTTCAACGTCGTTTTGCCGATCCCTGAGGGGCGGCAGTTTTAATTCCATGGCACGGATCCTGTAGAGCAGGTCCTGCCGGAAACGATTCTCTTTTACCATCTGGTCTAAATTTAGATTTGTTGCAGCAACCAGCCGGATATCCACAGGGATTTCCCTGTTTCCACCCAGGGGGCGGACAGACCTTTCCTGCAGGGTTCGCAAAAACGATTTTTGAGCGGCCAGGGGCAGGTCACCAACTTCATCGAGCATCAATGTTCCGCCATCAGCCTGGACCAGAAGGCCATCCTGCTTTTTCCCCGCCCCTGTGAAGGCTCCTTTTTCATGTCCGAACAGGGTGCTTTCAAGCAATGTTTCGGGCAGCGCGCCGCAGTCAACGGCTATAAAGGGGTTTGATGCTCTTTTGCTATTCTCATGGATTGCGCGTGCAAACAACTCCTTACCCGTTCCGGTTTCACCGGTAATCAACACGCTGGCATCGGTTGATGCTGCCTTTGCCAACTCTTCCAGGCAGTTCAGGATGGCATCGGACTCGCCCACTATCTTTGACCTGCGCAGGGGGATTCGCTGGGGCGTGGCCTGTTTTTCCTTTCGATATTGGAGTGCCCGTGTGATGGGAAGAGAGACTTCACTCAGGAGAAAGGGTTTTTGAATATAATCCCATGCCCCATATTTATATGCCAGCTCCGCACCCCGGACATTGCCGGTTCCAGTAATAATGATCACTTCCGGCGAATGGGGCGTGCCCTTCAATTCAGGCAACAGATCCAATCCATTTCCATCCGGAAGTTCCAGGTCCAGAAGGACCAGGTCAAACCCTTGCTTTTCAAACAGCAGACGGGCCGCTTGTTTCGTGTTGGCAAGTTCAAAGCCATGTCCCATTTGTTCGAGCAATTTGCTGAAAAACAGGCAAATTGTCAGATCGTCATCAATGACCAGCACCTTTATCATACATTACCCTTGCGTTGATGGTTGTTTTAGATGCATCTTTATGACCCGGGCCAGTTCACTGGCAATGATGGGTTTCATCAGGATCTCAGAGATACCGAACTCCCTCATTGTTTCGGCTGTTAACGCTTCACTGAAGCCGGTGCACAGAACAATGGGAATATCAGGCATAATTGCTGTTATCTGTTTTGACAGGGTGATACCGGTCATTTTCGGCATGGTCAGATCTGTCAGGACCAGATTAAAACCACCCGGGTCCCGAGTGAATTTTTCCAAGGCCTCAAGGCCATTTGTGGCAGTTACAACCTCATATCCCAGCTTCAAAAGGAGTTGTGACATCCATTCGAGGATGCCTGCTTCATCATCTGCCAGCAGAAGTTTTCCTTTGCCTGTCTCCATGATATGGGGTTGCAAAACCGTATCCAATGCATCAGCACTTGTCTGCTCGGGCAACAAAATTTGAAAAGTGGTTCCCATATCCGGTTCACTATACACCGAGATATTCCCTTTCATCTCTTTTATGATGCCATAGGCCAGCGCAAGGCCCATGCCTGTTCCCTCCCCCTTGGATTTTGTCGTAAAAAAGGGCTCGAAAATTTTCTCAATCAAATTTTTCGGGATGCCGCTCCCTGTGTCGGATAGGGTCAAGCGAACATATTTTCCAGGATCCAGCTCTTTGGATTGGAAGTGGTCCCCTTTCAATAGATCAATGGATTCAAGCGTTACCTCAAGGGTGCCGCCTCTTTCTTTCATGGCATGGGCCGCATTGGTAAACAGATTCATCAGGACCTGGTGCAATTGTGTCGGATCTGCCAGAACCGCACAATCCGCCCGAATAAAACAGGTTTTTATTTCAATATTGGAGGCGATGGATGCCCTTAAGAATTTTAAGCCCTCTTTGATCAAGGGCACAATCTGCAGGACCTGCTTTTGGACATCTGCCTTGCGGCTGAATGTCAATATATGCTTGACCAATTCTCTAGCCCGCAACCCTGCCGCTACCACCTGATCCAGATGGTCTTGGGTGTTTTGATCCCCCATCGTGTTCAGTTTGGCAAGTTCGGTAAATCCCAAAACAGAGGAGAGGATATTATTAAAATCATGGGCAATCCCGCCGGCAAGGGTGCCCAATGCTTCCATTTTAAGGGTTTGCTGGATCCGGTTTTCCATTTTTTTCCGGTCGGTGATGTCCTGGATGGTGCCGCGAAGAAAATAGGCATCTTTATCTTTTGATTTTTCAGGCTCGCAGATGGTATGGACCCATTTCACATTTCCAGAGGGCAGGACCAGCTTTGCTTCGATATTATAGGCAAGCCCCTTTTGGATGGCGCCTTGAGATGCTTGCTGAAAGAGTTTCGACCACTTCCAAGTATAAAGGCTCTGGTATTCCCCAAGGGAGAAGGGGTCCAGTGCGGTATCCCGTTCAAAGATTCGATAGGCCTCCTCGGACCAGACCGCCACCCCTGTTTCCGGGTCAAAGGACCAGTTCCCAATGCCGGCGATTCGCTGGGCCATGCGAAGATCGCTATTAGCCGCCTCAAGTTGCTGGGCCAATGTCTTGCGCTGGGTAATGTCCCTGGTGATACCCAGTATTCTGTCCGGAACCCCCTGTTCGTTCCGCAAAAAACGGGCCGTTACTTCCGCCCATATGTGTGACCCGTCCTTTTTAATCATTTCCAGTTCAAGGGTTCTGTAGCGGTTTGCATCTATCCCGGCTTTCGAATCTTGGGCCATCTCTTCGGATATGATCTGTGATACATTGTCCATCGATTTTTTGCTCAGATGGGCGCCCATCTGAAGGTTGATAAATTCTACGGGCGAATACCCCAAAAGTGTTTCCATGGCAGGGCTGACATAGGAAAACCTGAAACTGGGGATGTTGAATATCCAGATGGCATCGGTGGCATTATCGGCCAGCAGCCGGTACCTTTCTTCGCTTGTGCACAGATCATCTTGGGCTTTCTTTTTTTGAATAATTTTCCACATCCCGTCCATCATCAGCTGCAACTGCCGGACATCGGATTCATTATAATCCTCTTGTTTATTTCCCACGCCGGCCAGGGCTACAATCCTGGTGCCGTCAAATACCGGAACGTTTAACAAGCGGCGGATTGGGACATGACCTTCAGGATATCCTTTTTTCTGCGGGGATGTAAAATTGGCATAATCATTGACAATCAGCGGTTCTCCAGAGCGGGCCGCCTCACCCCATAACCCGGTCTCTTCCACCTCATAGACCAATATCTTATCTTCAATTTCACATTGATTCATGGCCTGTTTTGACCAGGTGTGCATTGTCAGCTGCGACGACTCTTCATTCAGAAAGGCCAGATACCCGATTTCGCTTTGGGTCAAATGGATGGCTTCTTCCACGGCAAAGGTGGTGAGAACCTTTGTCGGTTGGTCGGTCATCTGTCCCAATTCCAGCAATTTTTTCAATCGTAATTCTTCCAGATCCCTTGCCTGTTCCGCCACATTTTTCTTCTGTTCGATCCGGAACACCTGTTTGGTGATGTAAAGGGACAACAGGATGACAAACACCAGGATCCCCCCGAAAAGCTGTAGAAATTTCTGGCGAATATTTTTGATCTCCTGCTGGATATCATCCACATAAACACCGGTTCCGACAATCCACCCCCAGGGAGGAAATCCCTTTACATAGGAAATTTTTGGTATGACTTTTAAAGGCGTATCTTTCCACTGCCAAAAATAATTCACATAACCGCCTTTGTTCTGCATCACCATTTCCACCAT
>VMSR01000259.1 GCA_013792075.1 Desulfobacula sp. | reverse complement strand
GAGAGAAATGTTACGATCAAGGGCATAAAAACGAACAATAGGAATCGATTCGATATATATAGCGAAGGAAATGATCGCCCTTGCATAAATGGGATATTAAATGATTAGGGGCTTCAAAATGATTTTTTCAGTAAATTGCGAAATCACGACATAAAAAGGCTTTTGCAGCGGAACGTGAAAAACCCGCCCGCTGAAAAGCAACGGTATAATGGCAAATATACATAATCAGAGAATTTTATTCAATATTCAGCGAAGTTCCATTGATGATGGTCCTGGCGTGAGAACGGTTCTTTTTTTTAAGGGGTGTCCATTGCGCTGTGTTTGGTGTCAAAATCCTGAGTCTCAAAATATTGAAATAGAATATGCATCCGCTTCAGATGTGAATAATCAAAGCGCAAAAACCAGGGTTGGCAGGTCATATACGCTGGGACAGGTTTTTTCTGAAATTGAAAAGGATTTGGTTTTTTTTGAGTCTACAAATGGCGGGATCACATTTTCAGGTGGAGAACCGACGTTTCAATTAGAATTCCTTGAACAGCTGGTCGGGTTTTGTGAATCAAAAGGCATTCACACTATACTTGAGACATGTGGTTATTTTCAATATGATATCGCATTACCAGTCCTTAAGAAAATTGACCTGATATTTTATGATATAAAAGCGGCTGACGCTGAAATCCACAAGGAATTAACCGGCAGGGCAAATGAAAAAATAATTAAAAATTTAAAACACTTATATTCAGCGCATCCGAATATCCTTGTCCGCTATGTCAGTGTACCTGAATTGAATTCTCAAAGCACCCATTTGAATCATTTGGCAAAATTATTAAAAAAATTAGACATTCCTGAAGTATCAATATTAAAATACAATCCATTATGGGTTGACAAAACCAGAAATATTGAAGGGTTTGAACCTTCTGTTAAAAAATACACACTAAAGGAGATTGATTCATGTTGGGAAAATTCGATCCGGATTTTAAAGCAGCAGGGACTTCGAATTGTGAACACGCCTTGATCTTCAAAAATGGATTGACACCTCTGCTCCTGGATGAAATCCGAGCATCAAAACGTTCTGTTTGTACTGAACGGGCAATGCTTTTAACTGAGTTTAATAAAAAAAATAAGACGCAATTTAAATCAACTCATCTCAAACGGGCATATGGGCTAAAGTTCATACTGGAACATAAGCAAAGTATTATTTATGAGAACGAGCGCCTTATCGGTAATTTCACTTCAAAACGGGTGGGTGCTCCATTTTACCCCGAAATGGCGGGCCTTGTCATGATTAGTGATTATTATAACCCGTTTACAGCAGGCAAAATGCCGCTGGATTTCCCGATTTCAGACAGGATTCAGGTCTTGTTGAAAATCTTCCCGTTCTGGGGCTTGCGCAATGTCTTTACCAGGGCGTTTATTCCCAGAACCAGGAATCCTTTCAAAATTCTAAAAGGAATGAAGAATCTGATCAAATACGCAATGATACAATTAAAGCCAAAACATTATTTTATTAATGAGGTTGGCGGTATTATTCATTTAATCCCTGATTATGATGGGTTGGTGAAAAGAGGAATCAAAGGCTATCTTGAACAGGTGAGGTCGGCATTGCACAGGACAGATTCTGATGAAGAAAGCGATTTTTTACAAAGCCTTGAGGTCGTTGCCGACGGAATTGTAAAAATGGCGGCCAATTTTGCAGATGAAGCAGCAAACAAGTCTGATGCAACGGGGATCAGCAGACAGCGGAAAGAACAACTTTGCAAGATGGTGCGAATTTGCAGAAAAATTCCGTATCACCCACCGGAAAATTTTCATGAAGCACTTCAGGCCATCTTATTTGTCCATATTGCCCTGGTCCAGGAAACGCTTGACATGTCAATCAGCTTTGGGCGAATGGATCAATACTTATACCCTTTGTATCAAAAAGAAATTCAAGAATATGCAAAGAAAAAGGGTGTTGATTCCAAACAGGCAAAAACAATCGTCAATCAGGAGGTTCAAGAATTATTAGAATGTTTTTTCCTTAAAACAAATGAAATCCTCCCTTTATATAATCTACAGGTTTCAAGAGCCCATGAAGGCTTGCCATCATTTTATGCTGTTACGATTGGGGGGATGACACCTGACGGGATGGACGGTGAAAATGAATTAACCCGTGTGTTTCTGGATGTTATAAAAAAAATACCACTTAGACAGCCCAACTATCATGTGAGGTATTCAAACCTTTCAAAACCACAATTTATGGAAGATGTTGTGACTGTCATAAAAGAGACAGGTTTCACACCTGCCATAATAAATGATGAGGCAATCATACCAACACTGCAGACTCATTTGCAGCAATCAAACCATTTATCGGATAAAGAAGCGCTAGTTGAAGCAAGAAATTATGGAACCATTGGTTGTGTTGAAATCGGTATCCCCGGTAAATCATATCCCATGGCGGATGCTGCATTTTTTAACCTTCCGATTTGTATGGTTACGGCACTTTCAAAAGAAGACTATAAAAACATTTGTGATATGGACGGCTTAAAAAAAGCATTTATAAAAGAAGTCCGGCATCATGTGGATAAAATGGTTCAAGAAATAAAGCTGATTGAGCAAACCCGTGCAAATTTTTACCCTCTGCCGCTGACCTCTCTTTTGGTTGAAGGTTGCTTGGAAAAGGCCTTAGATATTACTTCAGGGGGTGCCCAATATAACTGGAGTTCTATACAAGCGATTGGCATGGCGGATACAGTTGACAGCTTTGCAGCAATAAAAAAGTGCTTAGACGACCGGATATCGCTTGAAACAATTCGGCAATCAATAAAAAACAATTTTCAAACCGATAAAAAATTACATCAAATATTGAGCAATGCTCCAAAATATGGACAGGATGATATGGGTGCGGATCAATATCTGGATTTTGTATTGAATTGTTATACGAATGCACTAAAAGCAGCGGGTAAAAACACACGGGGTGGAAGCTATGTTTCCGGGGGGTTCTCCAGCGGGGCTCACCAATTATTTGGTCAACGAACCGCAGCACTGCCCAGTGGCAGAAAAAAAGGATTTCGGCTGGCCAATGGTGTCTCTCCGACGGATATGGCAGATGTATCAGCTATCACTGCAACGATGAGCTCTGTCAGTCGATTAAATCCAAAACACTATGTGAATGGCTATACCTTTAATCAAAAAATTGATCCCCCTTTAATGGAAAACGTCAAACTGTTCGCTGGATTGATAAAAGGATTCTTTAGACAAAACAACAAAGGTGTGCAAATTCAGTTTAACGTTATTAATAAAGAAATACTCGAAGCAGCACGGGAGAATCCGGATAAATATCCCTGGCTTGTTGTAAGGGTGTCAGGGTACAGTGCTTATTTCAAGGACCTGTCTCCTCAAATGCAGGATGAGATCATTCACAGGTCACTAAAAACAGGGTGACGGGTCACATGTAAGTTTTTTGACCCTAGGAAAAAATAAACACGTCAAATGAACCGGTCAAGCCGTTTGAACAGGACCCGGAACATCAAATACAGGATAAAACTTGAATCCATATGACAAAACTTTACCTTGAGGAATACAGAAAACAGCTTAGCGGGAAAAGGATCTTTGTGGCCTGCCGGGAAGGTCTTCTGCGGGATCATTTTGAAGAAATCATAGCAGATCTCAAATTTCTTGAAAAACAGGGCATTTGCCCTGTTCTGTTCCACAATATGTCCAACCGGTTTGCCAATCAGAAGCATTTCAGGGAAATGGTCTCAAGACTGCCCGGCTCTGAAATTGTCCGGGTTCCCAGCGATCACGATTTTTACGATGATGTCCTGAACCATGAAACAGGGGTTGAAAAGATTCTTTTTTTGGAGCGAAAATTTTTGGTGGACACCCAGGGAAACAGGATCAATGCCATCTCAACGGCCAAGGCCATGGAAAATGCCGTCACCTTTGAAACCCTGACCGCCAATATCAATTTTAAACGCCACATGGATCAGATCTGCAGAAAAATCGAACAGGGGAAAATCGGTCGGGTTCACATCCTGTCGGCGGCAAAGCAGGCCATCAAAAACGAACTCTTTACCATTGAAGGGTCCGGCACCCTCATTGCCAACAATTTTTTTGAAACATTTTCCTGTGTCTCTTCCGACGATGATATTGAGATCATTGATGGAATTCTTGGCATCTATAAAAAGCAGGGGTATTTAAAGACACGGTCCCGGGAGTATATCCAGAGCCGGCGGGATCATTTTTTCATTGTCAAGATTGACGGCATTGTCGTGGGGTGTGCTGAAAAAATCCAACTTGATGCAAAAACAGCAGAACTCGGCGCCCTTGCCATTTCAAGCCGGTTCCGCAATCAGCAGATCGGCCTTCTGCTCGTCCGGTCATTTCTGAATCAGATGAAAGTCGACGGGTTTTCCCGGGTGGTGTCCCTCACCGCCAACCAGAAGCTGGGCCGTATGTACCTTGACCTGGGGTTCAGAAATGAAAGCCCGCTCAGCATGAAATTCCGTCAGGACCAGTCACCGGGTGTGGGCATGTACCTGATTGATCTTGAGCCGTAATCCGGATAGTGATCCTCCTGTAATGACGCCGGAAACAGAAGATATGGATCACGCCGTGGAATCCAAATCAATGTTGGATTGGTTTAAGACAGAACGGTCTCATGAATTTGGTGCAGCAACGGATTTTCAGGATCAGATCATTGTTCCGGGACAATCCATTGATTCATGCGGTAGGCCTGGTCCTGACTTTTGGCAATAACCTCGCCGGTTGCCTCGTTATAGATGACAATATCATACAATGAGGTCCTGCCGCCGTTATAAACCTCTTTCGCCTCTGCCAACAGCCGGTCTCCGGCATGACTCGGCTTTAAAAAAGCAATACTGACATTCAGGGCCACAGCCACCCTGCCGTGGGCGTTGCAGGCCGCAGCAAAGGCAATGTCGCTGACGGAAAAGATGATTCCCCCATGGGTGGTGCCGTGGAAATTGGTCATACTTTCGGTTACCACTAATGAAACCCTGCTGTGACCGGGCTTCACGATTTCTACCCGGGCCCCCAGATGGTTGGCAAAGGCATCCTTTTGAATGTGCTCGAAAATTGTATTTTCACGTGTTTTTTTGTCCATCATCACTGATCCTGAAGCGGTTTTTTTAAATATAATGAAAGTACCATACCGCAAAGCGATATGGTTCCTGCCACCAGAAAGGGAAGGGTAAATGAGTTGCTCATATCCGCCAGGTATCCGCCAAGGGCCGGGCCGATGGACTGTCCGATACCGAAAAAAAGCGTGATGAATCCAAGTCCTGCCGGGGCCAGTCTCGGCCCTACAAAATCCCCGGCTGTTGCCGCCATGATGGTGGGAATGCTCCAGGCTGTGAGCCCGAATAAAAAGGCTGAGAGGTAAAACCCGGCCTCAACCTTGATAAGGGCAAACACCAGATAGGAAAGCCCCAGCACAAGATAGGCAAAGGCCAATCCCTTTCCTCTTCCGATCCGATCTGAAATGCTTCCCCAGATCACCCCGCAAAAAATGCTGAGCCCCCCGGCTGTGGCCCACAGCCCTCCGGCCCAGGCCTGGGTATGACCCACCTCCTTGACCAGGTAGGCGGCAAAAAAAACAACATAAATAATATAGGACAGACCGTAAAAAAAATACACAAACCCCAGATACCAGAGGGCTTTCATTTTATACACCTTGCCCCAGTCCAGGGAAGACACCTTGCCCTGGACCGCCGGACTCTCTTGTTTTTTCTCCTGACCTACGGGCAAAAGCCCCTTGTCTGACGGCTGATTTCGTAAAAAAACAAATACAATCCCGGCAACAACCAAAACCAGGGTTCCCAGGATATACCAGGAATACCGCCAGCCCTCTGTTTCATATGATTTTAAAATAAAGGGAACAATTACCCCGGATAAAAACATGCCAAGCCCGATGCCGCCGGACACAATGCCCGTGGCAAACCCGCGTTTTTTAATACTGAACCAGGCCGATCCCAGGGCCATGGCCGGTACATAGGCGGCCCCGTTTCCGAGGCCGGTCAGAAGCCGCATGGCAAAGGCAAACCCGAATGATTCGGCAAGCCCTGTAAGGATCATGGTAATGCCCATGAGAACAAGGGCGATGAAAATGACGGTTCTTGTGCCGAACCTTGCCGCCAGGAACCCGCCGATAATGGCCATGGAAAGATATCCAATGAAATTTCCCGTCCCGAGAAGCCCAAGCTGGGTGTAATCAAACTGAAGCCCGTCCTTCATGGCGGGCAGCAGAAGCGTATAGGCCATCCGTCCGAACCCGTGGGCGGCAACTGTTGTGATAAGCCCCATGAAAATGACGATCCAACCGTAGTGAAGTTTCTTTTCCATGTCCATCTCCTTTGTATGTTCCATAAAACAGCAAACTTCCGTGATCACAGACTTTGAAAATACTTTTTCACAAGATTTTTTGAATTGCAATCATTTATTGCCCTGGTATATTGCCGGGTGTGGTCTTCGATTTTCCCTTGACAAAAGATTAGTAGTTACTACAATAGTTACTAAAAATATTCACCCCAGTATGGAGTTGTCGGAATGGAAAAACAGGAGATCCAGGGTGCCATAAAAGCCGGTATCCCAATTTTTATCGGTTATTTCCCCGCTGCCGTGGCATTCGGGATTCTGGCCAAAACCACAGGCGTTTCCCTGGTGGAAGCGTTTTTGTTTTCCGCCGTGGTCTTTGCCGGTGCCAGCCAGTTCATCGCCTTGAACCTTTTGGCCACGGGCATGGGGCCGACCGGGATTATCCTGACCACCCTGCTGGTCAATTTCAGACATTTTTTGATGAGCGCCTACCTGTCCACCCGGATCAAGGAAAAGCTTAAAAAATATTATTTGGTTTTGGCTTTTGGCGTGACCGACGAGGTTTTTTCCGTGCTGTCTTTTACCAAAGGCCCCCTGACCAAAGGATTTGTATTTGCCCTCCAGATGTCCGCCTATTCCGGCTGGGTATCCGGCACCCTGTGCGGGTATCTTCTGGGAGGCTTTATGCCCCTGATCTTAAGCCAGAGCATGGGGGTTGCCCTCTATTCCCTTCTGCTGGCCATATTAATGCCCGAGCTCAAAATCTCTCGTCTCTCTTTGTTTCTGGCCCTGTCTTCGGGTCTGCTCAATTGGCTGCTGATGTATCTGGATTTTCTGCCAAAGGGCTGGAGCATCATTGTCTGCATCCTTGTCATTGCCGCGGCAGGGGCTGCCTTAACCCTGAACCACCCCCAAAAGGAGCCGCTTGATGGATGATAATCTGATCCCCCTGATACTGGGAATGGCTGCCGTGACCTATGGGCCGAGGCTTCTGCCTTTTCTTTTTCTGGGCAATACCCAAATCCCTAAGCCTGTGAACGCTTTTTTGAAATGTATTCCCGTGGCGGCCATCGGCGCTCTGATCATCCCCGGGGTCATGACCGCCACCCCGGACATGCCGGCTGCAGCCCTTTTGGGCATGGGGTTTACAGCGGTGTACGGATTTTTTAAGGGGGGTATCATCGTGCCGGTATTGGGATCGGTGGGCATTGCCTATCTGGCCCTGGCCGGGCTCGGATAATAAAATCGCCGGACTGAGAAAAATAGGGGGAGCCTAAGTATGGACCAAGAAAAACGAATGGCAGCGGACATGAAAATCCTGGGGTTTTCAGCGTATGAATGCAAAGCCTACCTGAAACTGCTGGAAGTGTTTCCCCTGAACGGGTATGCCCTTAGCAAATCTTCCGGCATTCCCAGGTCCAGAATATACGAGGTGTTGAAAAACCTCATTGACAAGCAGATGGTCTTTGAACAGGCAGATGAAAAAAACCGGGTATACTATCCTGTGGAGCCCAAAATCTTTATTAAAAAACTCAAAGCCCATTATGAACGCGTGTTTGAGGACCTGTCCCAATACGCCGGTGCCCTTTACCGGGAACCCAAGCAGGATGACAAGCTGGTGGTCATTTCGGGCCGGGATAATATCATGGGTTTTTTACGCCAGCTCATCCAGGGCGCCCAAAAAAGGGTGGCGGTCTCCATCTGGGAAGAGGAAATAACCGAGCTTACAGAAGAACTGAATGCAGCGCTTTCCCGGGGGGTCATTCTCCGGGGGATTTATTTTGGTAAAAACAACGTCTATGATTCCCTGGTTCCCCACCGCAGGATTACGCGGTATATGGCCGAGAAAAAAGAGCGGTATCTGTCCATTATCATTGATCACAGCCATGTTGTTTCGGGAATTATGTCCCGGGGGGCCAATGCCAAGGTGACCTGGACACGGGATGAAGGATTCATTGAGGTCAGCGAGGACTATATTGCCCATGACCTATTGGTGAACCTTTATTCCGCCTCCCTGGATCCTGATGCCTACAAGCGGTTTGAAGACTTTGCCGACACCGTCCATGCCCGGTATTTTCAATATGCAAAACAGGACCTGCTCGCCTATAGACGACTCATGGAGTAAAGGGGTTTCAAGTATGGCCCCGGGGTCGGAAAGAGCCCGGCCCAGGAAAGATGGCAGTGTTTTTTGTCATGTGGTATGATGAAGGGCAAATCGGGTCGGATAAAGAAAACAAATAGCAACCGAGGTGATTCAAGAAAAGTTCAGCAAATGGATACCTGTATTCCCAAATATCTCAAAGCAAAAGACCAGGGCCGGCTATTGGAAAAAGTCCGGCAATCCGCGAGAATTCTGGCCTCCTGCACCCTGTGTCCCCGGCAGTGCGGGGCGGACCGGACACATGAAGAAATGGGGGTGTGTTCGACAGGGGAAAAAGCAGTTGTCGCAAGTTTTGCCCCCCATTTTGGAGAGGAACCTCAATTGGTGGGCGTGAACGGTTCCGGCACTCTTTTTTTTTCCCATTGCAATCTGAAGTGCATTTTCTGCCAGAATTATGAGATCAGTGTTCAAGGCCAGGGGCAGGCGGCAACAGCCGGGCAAATTGCCTCCATCATGCTCTATCTGCAAACGCTCAACTGCCACAATATCAACCTTGTTACCCCAAGCCACGTTGTTCCCCAGATTTTAGAAGCAGTGGACATCGCTGCGGCCAGCGGCTTGACCATTCCCCTGGTTTACAATTGTTCGGGGTATGAAAGCCTGGAAACCCTGGGATTGTTAAAAGATGTCATTGATATTTATTTGCCGGATTTTAAATTCTGGGAGCCGGGGATATCCGAAATGTGCTGCCAGGCAAACGATTACCCGGAGATAGCCAGAAAGGCCATCCGGGAAATGTACGATCAGGTGGGGGATTTAAAGGTGGACAAGGACGGCATTGCCTGTTCCGGGCTTTTGGTCCGGCACCTTGTCCTGCCGGAAAACCTGGCGGGAACCTATGAAATTTTAAAATTTCTTAAGGAAAAAATCTCTGCCCAGACCCATGTGAACATCATGTCCCAGTACCGTCCCATGGGAGAAGCCGGCAGGATAAAATCTCTTGCAAGACCCGTAACCCCCGAAGAAGTCAGAAAAGCCCGTCAAATGGCCAGAGATCTCGGCCTGAAGATTGTTCAATAAAGTCAAAATCCCCGGTACCCGGAAAAAGGCGGTGGTAAGACAGGTTTGTATAAAGAGTAAGGGTATCTGATTTACAAGCCATGGGTTAGATGATAGAAAAACCACAGGCCAATTTTAATAAAATGGGGGTATCCAGAATTATGTTTAAAACCCTTACAGGAGATATGTGATGGGATTCCGGGAAATCACCCTAGAAATGTCCACCGACTACAACGACGCGGATGCAAGGACTGCCATTGCAAACCAGCTGGGTATCGGCGAGTTTACCTGGCAGGTTGAGGGCAAAAGCCTGGATGCCCGGAAAAAAAGCCATATCCACTGGGTGGTGCGGGTGGGTGTCCTGTCCGATGAACTTGCAGGCGGAGAACCCTTTGTCTATCCGGCCCTGGAAATCCCGTGGAAAAAGCGGACCTCCCGGGCCCTGGTGGTGGGAAGCGGACCGGCCGGTTTTTTTGCAGCCCTGGTGCTGCAGAAAGCCGGGTTTGTAACCCAGCTGATCGAACGGGGCTCCCGGGTGGCCCGACGGGCGGACAGCATCAAGGAATTTGAATCTTCCGGTACCTTTGATGCCATGAACAATTATGCCTTTGGAGAAGGCGGGGCCGGTACTTTTTCCGACGGAAAGCTCACCTCAAGAACCAAGAAGGTGGCCGCAGAAAAACAATTTATTCTGTCCAGCTACATCCGGGCAGGCGCCCCCCAAGAGATCCAGTACCTGGCCCACCCCCATTTGGGCACGGATCATCTGAGACGTATTGTGGCAGGTCTTCGAAAGGAGTTCGAGGATCTGGGGGGAACCATGCAGTTTGAAACCCTGCTCACGGATTTGATCATCGAAAATGAAAAGGTTGTTGCCGCCGTAACCTCAAAGGGAGAGATCCCCCTTGACGTGATCGTTATTGCGCCGGGCCACTCCGCCCATGAAACCTACCGCATGCTCATCCAGAACAAGGTGAGGTTCCAGACCAAAAGTTTTGCCATCGGCTGCCGGGTGGAGCACCCCCAGGAATTGATCAACACGGCCCAGTGGGGAAGGGCATCCCTTCCCGGGGTCAAGGCGGCTGAATACCGGCTTACGGCTAAGGAAGACGGATATCTTCCGGTGTATACCTTCTGCATGTGCCCCGGCGGGATGGTGGTTCCGGCGGCCGCCTATGCAACGGCCAACATTGTCAACGGCATGAGCCGGTACAAACGCAGCGGCCTTTTTGCCAATGCCGCCTGTGTGGCCGGCATCAACCTTGAAACCCTATTGAAAAAGCCGGTGGAACCCCTGGAAGCCCTGGACTGGCTGGGGGCTCTGGAACACCAGTTTTACCAATATGCCAAGGGGTATAGGGCACCCTTTACCAGCATCGACGGGTTTATCAAACAACAGGCCCCTTCCCGGACCCCTGAGACCAGCTATCCCTTGGGTCTGGCACCTGCTCCTTTGTGGGAGATGCTTCCCCGGGAGGTCAGCCGTTCCATTGCCCGGGGCCTGTCCGTGTTCAACCGGAAACTCAAAGGGTTTGATTCGGGCATCATCCTGGGGCTGGAAAGCAAAACTTCCTCACCGATCCAGGTCCTGAGAGATCAGGACAGATGCTGCCAGGGTTTTTCAAATCTGTATCTGGCAGGGGAGGGCTCCGGCTGGTCCGGGGGCATCATCTCCAGCGGCGTGGACGGGATCAGGACCGCCATGGCCATTGTTCAGGATAAAAAAAGGATATCAGATGTTTGAGTATGTGAGCCTTTTTCATTTAAGCCATCATCAATTGATCGACGCCAAACTTCGGGCAAGAAAAATTATTTGCCCCAGACCTGGTTAAGGTCTGGGGTCTGGATTACAGCAGCTTTTCTGACCTGCAGGATAAGGAAAGCCGATATCAGATAAAAGAAAGCAAATCCTGTAAAGACAATCGTAAAATTTCCTCTGGTGGTATCCAGAACAATTCCGGAAAGCCAAGGGCCCAAAAAACCGGCCAGAAAACCATAGGCTGTGAAAACAAGGCCGAAAACTCTGCCGAAATTTTCAAGGCCGAAACATTCGGTGACCAGGGGGGCTGAGACAGTAAACATCGTGCCAAAAGCAAGGCCGATAAAACAGGCAAGAAAACTCAACATATAGAGGTTTTTGAAAAACGGCATCAAAAAATAGGCCGCCGAAGCGAAAAGAAAAACGATCATTAGTATTTTTTGTTTTGGAAAATAGTCCGCCAGCCGGCCGCAAACCAGCCGGCCGATACCATTTAAAATATTAAAACAGGTGAGAATCATAACATATTGGGTGACATCATACCCCAAAGCCTGGCCGAATGTTGCGCTGAGCATGATCAGAGAAACACCGGCTGCCCCTGCAAGCGCCCATACACACCATAAATACCGGAAGGGTTTCAGGGAAATTGTCTGCACCAGGCTCAGCCTGGTGGCGATTGTCAGATCTTTTTTCCCCGTGGGCTCCGGAAGTTTGATGAACAAGGCGCAGGCCATCCCCATGCTTATGGCTGCAGCCATGGTGATCAAACAGGTCGAACCATATCCTTTTGAGACCAAAAGGAAGGAAAACACCGGGGACATGACAGCGGAGGAGCCGCCAAATGTCAGATTGATGATTCCGGTAAGAAGCCCTTTGCTTGCCGGAAATAGTTTTTGGTAGATGGTCAAGCAGGGGATATAGACAAATCCGCAGAAAAAACCTTCGGCAAATGCCCAGATATAGACATGGGTTATGGAGGTCGCATACCCGACCAGTCCAATGGACAGTGCGCAAAAAAAATTGCCTGTCAAAATCATCCAATGGGGCGCCATCTTTTCCTGGAGTTTTCCGGAAAGGTACATGGAAAAGCCGGTTCCAGCCAGGATAAAAAACATGATTCGCCCTATCTGGGCCTTGTCCACGTTGAATAGCTCCTGCCATTGCGCTGCCATTACACCGGGAAATCCAAAAACGAATGAACCGGGAAAGAAGATGGCAAAACACCCACATGCAAGGAGGAAGTATTTGTTCTTGAAAATGCGCAATCTCATATTTATCCCGGTTCCTATTGTTAGGGAAAAAATCCAATTTAACTTTTTTTTCACAAATTGAAAACTGTATTTTTTAAGCATGATGCCAGCCAAAGGATCCGCTTCATCATCATGGCCACTATTTTTTTAGGTGGAAATTGCCCCCAATTGATTCTGGAAATTCTGGCCGGCAAACACCTTTGCCGTGGGATACTAGATGCAGCGTTTACAAATCCCCGGAAATCTGACATAGGTGTAAAACATCTATAACCATAAGGAGAAGGATACTCCCATGAATCAGACGGGTCTGGATTTGAAAATAGCCGTGGTAGGGGCCGGTGCCATTGGCGGTATCTGTGCGGGATTTATTAAACAGGCGGGTTTTGATGTCCAGGTGGTGGTTCGGCGGGAAGCGCATGCGCGGCAGATCCTGGAAGAAGGCATTCATATAACGGGTATCAAAGGCGAGTTCACCGTGAAACTGGATGCCGTGGCCGGGGTGGAACATATGGACCCGGACCGGGACGTGGTGCTGCTGGGGGTCAAGGCAACGGCAATGACGGATGTGGCCAAAAAACTGGTCTTGCGGCTCAAGCCTTCCGCCATGGTGGTTTCCCTCCAGAACGGATTTTGCGAACAGGCCCTGGCCGATATTCTGGGAAGGGACCGGGTCATCGGCTGTGTAACGGGGTGGGGTGCCACCCTGCACGGCCCCTGTGACCTTGAAATGACCTCCAGGGGGGATTTTATTGTGGGCAATATTGATAATAAAAAAGATCCCCGTCTGGAACAGGTGCAAGCTATTTTAAACCCGGTGCTTCCCTGCCTGATTTCCGACAATATCACCGGCAGCCTTTATTCCAAGCTGATCATCAATTCCTGCATTACCTCTGTGGGCGCTGTGTGCGGTCTGTATCTTGGGCAGATGCTGGCCAGAAAAAGGGTGCGGCTCATTTTTTTACGGATCATGGAAGAGGCCATGGCCGTTGCAAATGCCATGGACATTAAAGTTGAAATCTTTGCGGGCAAGCTTAATTATTACACATTTCTTCAAGAGAAGGGATGGTTTTCCACACTGAAGCGCCATTTGTTTTTGCGGGCACTAGGCTTTAAATACCGCAAACTCAAATCCTCCATGCTCCAGTCCCTTGAACGAAAACAGTCAACGGAAATAGACTATCTGACCGGCTTTATGACGAAAAACGGCAAACAATACCAGGTTCCCACCCCGGTAAATGATCAGATTTTTGACATGGTCCGGCAGATTGAAAAAGGACAATTGTCCATATCACCCGGTAATCTGGATCAGATCCGCATTTGACCCTCTCCCTGAACGCTTGCCTTCTTCTCCCGATTCATTCCCCTTAAATAAACCAAAGCGGGAAAAGGATACGCCTGTTTTTTTTTAAATTGTTGTAACCTTTTTGCCTCCTGTTTCGTCTTAATAACAAATCCATTAACATAAGGAGAAATATCCCATGGAAAAGAAAACAGCAACAATGATATCCTTAGGTGCTGCCTATGCCGCAGGTTGTATTCCCTGTTTCGATCATTTATACTCGGTTGCAAGAGAAGAAAAAATAACCGACGATGAAGTGAATGCCATCATTGCCATCGCAAAAAAAGTTCGCAGCGGTGCCGATGTTGTGGTAACAAAGACCATTGATGATTTTTTAAACAACAGGGAGGCGGACCCTGCTCGGGAACCAGCGCCCAACACCTGTCCCTGCAACTGCTGAGGTATGATTGAATCCCATGGAACTGCTTGAAATACATGATCGGTATTATGAAAGGGTCACCAGATTCATCGCTTCCCTTGTGAGAGACGACTGGGCTGCAGATGATCTTGTCCAGGAGGTTTTTATAAAAATCGACCGGCATATCCATTCCCTGAAGGATAGAACAAAGCTTGGGCCCTGGATATTTAAAATTGCCTATCATATTTCCATGGATTATTTGAAAAACAAACACACCCAGCTGTATAAACAGAGCAGCGAGCTTTCAAATCAGAGGTCCGGTATCCAGATTGAAAAAAAAATGGAGCAGCATCAGATGGGGCAATGTGTCAGGCAGAAGGTGGAACTTTTGCCTGACACCTATAGACTCCCATTGATATTGTTTGATATTGAAGGGTTTTCCCATAAAGAAATTTCCGGGATATTGGGCATAACGGAAGAGAACACCAAAATCCGTCTCCACCGGGCCAGAAAGGAGTTAAAGAAAATTCTTGAAAAAGAGTGCTCCTTTGAAAAAGATGAACGGGATGTTTTTGTGTGCCTGCCAAAAATGAAATTTTCAGGGCGATGAAACACCCATCCCGGAGAGTTCCAATGGGAAAAGAAAAAGACATCATCGTATGTAAAATATTTGAAAATGAATTAAAAGCCGTGGCCTGCGGCTGCAAGGATATGCGGTTTCACTGGATTGATGCCGCTTCACACGCAAATCCGGTGAAAATGAAGGCTGAAATTTCAAGTGCCATATCAAAAATTGAATCACCTGAATCGGAAATCTGTTTTTTATTGGGCAATGGATGTCATCCGGACATGTGTTCCATTGCGAAACAACACGATGTGCTTTTGCCCGAAGAAAAAAATTGTATCCATGCCTTTCTTGGGGTTGAGAGAACAAAAGAACTGGAACAGAATCGTACGATGATTATAACGCCAGGCTGGCTTGATTCGTGGCGGAATATCATGGACGGTCTGGGGTGGGACCAAGTGGATGTCAGAATAAATATAGGGAGATATGACCGGATACTATTGCTGGATCCAGGTCTTATCCCTTTGAATGATGATGCCCTGATCGCATTTTATGATCAGGTTCAGGTCCCCATTGAAATCATGGAGATCAGCCTGGACTATTTTAAGGAATTTGTAAATAAAGTGATTAATTCTCGACAATGAGACGGAATACAAAAACGGCTCTTTTGACAGAAAGCGGCTGTTTATTGAAAACCAGAGAAAGGAAACTTACAAGCTGAAATATGCACCCGGCAGGAGACGGGCATCATGCCCGTCTCCTGCCGGGTAAACAGGGTTGGTCTGGCATGATCAGCTCCGGATCTGACCATTGCCCCAGGCCACAAATTTGGTGGTGGTCAGTTCTTTTATGCCCATGGGGCCGTAAGCATGGAGCTTTGAGGTGGAGATCCCCATCTCAGCTCCCAGCCCCAGTTCTCCGCCGTCATTGAAGCGTGTGGAGGCATTGACAATGACCAAAGAGGCGTCCACTTCCCGGACAAACCTGCGGGAGTTGTTGTAGTCTTGGGTGATAATGGCTTCGGTGTGGTTGGAGCCGTGGGCGGCAATATGGGCCATGGCATCCTCCATATTTTTTACCACTTTGACGGCCAGGATGAGATCCAGGTATTCCGCATCCCAGTCTTCAGGGGCGGCGGACGCAATTTGGGGAAGGATGGCAAGGGTTTTTTCACAGCCCCTCAGGATGACACCTGCTTTGGTCATGGCGTCATAGGCCAGGGGTAAAAAGGTTTCCGCAATGCTCGCATGGACCAGCAGGGTTTCCAGGGCGTTGCAGACCCCGGGCCGCTGGGCTTTGGCATTGACGCTGATGTTTACGGCCATCCCAAGATCGGCCGTGTCGTCCACATAGGCATGGCAGACCCCTTTGTAGTGCTTGAGCACGGGAATCCGGGAAAGGGCCACAACATGTCGGATCAGTCCTTCTCCGCCCCTGGGGATGATCAGATCAATGTATTCTTCCTGTTTTAAGAGAATATCCACGGCTGCCCGGTCGGGAACCGGGATTATCTGGACGGCTGCCACGGGCAGACCCGCGTCTTTAATGCCCTCTTCGATTACGCCTGCCAGGGCCATGTTGGAATGGATGGCTTCGGAGCCTCCCCGCAGAATCACGGCATTTCCTGCCTTCAGACAGAGTCCTGCCGCATCCACGGTCACATTGGGACGGGATTCGTAGATAATGCCGATCACCCCCAGGGGGATCCGCATCCGGGCGATCTCCAGGCCGTTGGGCCGGACGGAAGCATCGGACAAGGATCCCACGGGATCGGTAAGGCCTGCCACAAACAGGAGGCCGTCGGCCATGGCGTCAATCCCCTTGTCGGTTATGGTGAGCCGGTCGACCATGGCAGGGGACAGCCCGTTTGCTTTGGCGTGTTCAATATCTTTGGCATTTGCCGCCTGGATGAAGGCGGCTTTTTTTCGGATCAGACCGGCAATGGCGGCAAGGGCCTGGTTTTTCCGGTTGCTGGATACGGCGGCCATGGTTCTGGCGGCTTTCCGGGCATCCTGTGCGATCTGGACAATACAAGTTTCCAATGATGAAGTCGTTTCTAAAGACATGGGTGTCTCCTTTTGTGTGATGGCTAGTCCCGGTCGGCCGTGATGACCAGGTTGTCCCGGTGGATGACCTCATCATAGGATCTGAACCCTAAGCGTTCCTTGATCTGGCTGGTTTTGCAGCCCATGATCTTGAGAATATCCGAGGCATTGTAGTTGACAAGGCCCATTCCCAAGGGCTTTTTGTCCTCACTTAAAAATTCCACGGGATCCCCCACATTAAAAAAATCTTCTACCCGGGTAATGCCGGAGGGAAGAATGCTTTTGCCCTGGCTTAAAACCGCTTTCTGGGCACCGGCATCAATGGTGATTTTACCCTTGGCCTTGAGGGTCAGGCCGATCCAGTTTTTCCGGGAATTGCGTTTTTCCTTTTTGGGTACAAAATAGGTGCCGACATAGTCGTTGTTGAAAATGTTCATCAAAATATTGGGGGTCAGTCCAGAGGCAATGATCATGGGAATACCGGCAGATGTGAGTTTCCGGGCCGCCGTGATTTTGGAGCCCATGCCGCCGGTGCCCAGGGGGCCGGCAATCTTTCCGGCCATGGCTTCGATATTTTTCCCCATGGTCCTGACTTCCCGGAGCAGTTGGGCATCGGCATGGACCCGGGGGTCCTTGTCATAAAGCCCGCCGATATCCGTGAGGTTGATCATGAGATCCGCCCCCAAAAGCAGGGTGATCATGGCGCCCAGGTTGTCATTGTCTCCGAATTGCAGGGACTTGACCGCCACGGTGTCGTTTTCATTGATAATGGGCAATACCTGCCATTCGAGAAGAGTGTTGATGGTATTTCTGGCATTGAGATACCGCACCCGGTCGCACAGATCCCCCCGGGTTAAAAGGATCTGGGCCACTTTCCGGCCGCAGTGCTCCAGGGCTTTTTCCCACTCTTTGATCAGGTCGGCCTGGCCGATGGCAGCGACCGCCTGGCGTTTGGGGGTTTCAGAGGGCCGGCAGGGCAGTCCGAGCTTGGTGACGCCGGCCGCCATGGCACCCGAGGAGACGAGGATGACCTGGAGCCCCTTGTCATGCAGGGCGCAGATCTGGCCTGTGATGGCATTGATGATTTCTATGTTCAACCGGTTGTCTTTGGTCAACACCCCGCTGCCGACCTTGACCACAATCCGTTTGCCGGCTGAAAGGGGAATATGATTTGTTGACGTTTCCATGGGTAAATCTCCGGGTTAAAGGCAAAAAAATTCATAGGTTAAGATGGATTTTCTATGCCGGTTTGTATCAAAAGTCAATTAAAAACCCGGCAATTTGAATTTCAGGGTGACTTCGCCCGTCAGCCGGTCAATCTCAATCATTTTTTTCTGGTTGGTTTCCATCTTCTGTCCCGTGGCCATTTCCATGAGGCCGGTAAGAAATTCCATGCCCGAGTTGAGGACCGTTTCCATTTTTTCCGGGGACTGGTTGGCCGGAATCGGGGTGGCCGGAATATCTTCAGCAGCCAAGGGGGTTTCTGATGCTTCCCCTTCATCCCTGCCCAGAACTTCCGGGTTCAGAAAAAAGGGGGTATCCTCGGGTATGTCTTCTGGTTCGGCCCTTTCATATGGAATGGCTGCGGGGTCTTCGCCCATCATTTCCCTGAGCCGGTTGAGCATTTCATTCCTTTTTTCCCTTGAAAATTCAACCGTGTCCGGTCCATCGTCAAACACGCCCTTGAACAGATCCGTTTTCAGCTGGATGCCTGCCAGAATCCGCTCTTCTATGCTGGCCTTTGCAATGAGGTTGATCACATTGATGCACTGGCTTTCCTGGCCGATGCGGCTGACCCTTCCGATGCGCTGGTTCATTCTGGCCGGGTTCCAGGGCAGTTCAAAATTGACCACGCAGTCGGCTGCCTGGAGGTTTAAGCCGGTTCCGCCGGCATCGGTGGACAAAAAGACCCGGCATTCATCATTGTGGGTGAATTCATCAATCAGGGCCTGGCGTTTTTTAACCGCAACCTTGCCGGACAATTCCACAAAGGGGATGTTCATGTCGGACAGGTGTTTGGCAATTAAAAAGGTCATGGTGGTCCATTCGCTGAAGATGACCATTTTGCGGCCGCTCTGGACAACAATCTCATCAATGATGCTTTCCAGCTCCGAAAGCTTGGGAGAAATGTGGGTGTCCCGGTCAATGAGATAGGTGGAATCACAGACCATTCTCATGCGCAGCAGCAGGGTCTGGATTCTTCTCATGTCCATGGGGGTTAAATATTTTTTATTGAGCAGGGGAATCAGGGATCTGCCATATCCTGCATGTATCTCCTTCTGTTCCTGGGAAAGATCAATATAATAATTGTTCACCACTTCTTTGGGCAGTTCTTTGAGCACCTCTTCTTTTTTCCGCCGGATCACGATCTGCTTTAATTTTTCCTTGAGCATGTCCAGGTTTTTATAACCGGCAATGGTGGCTTTTTTATTTCTGGGGATCATGAAATGGTCTGCGGCAAATTTCCACAAGGGGGTCAGCATGTAAGGATCCAGGAACTGGACAATGGAATAGACATCCTCCAGCTTGTTTTCCAAAGGCGTTCCCGTGAGAACAATGGCATGTTTTTTGGGCAGCCGCTTGACAGCCTCGGCTGTTTTGGTGGAAAAATTTTTGATGCGCTGGGCTTCGTCCAGGATGATGAGATCCGGGTTGAATCCGGACAGGATGGTCACATCCCGCAGTACCGCCTCGTAGTTGGTGATCTTGAACAATCGGGGGTCTTCCCGGTATAGGGCCTTGCGCTGGAGGGGACTGCCTTCGATGATGCAGGCCTTTTCCAGGGAGAAACGTTCAATTTCCCGTTTCCATTGCTCTTTCAGGGAGGCCAGGGTGATCACCACTATCCGTGAAAATCCGAAGATTTCTTTTTTTAAGATCCCCAGGGAAATGGCCTGGATGGTTTTTCCCAGGCCCATTTCATCTCCGATGAGCACGCCGGGTTTGAGCACGCCGAATTTCACGCCCTCTTTCTGGTAGGGGTATAGCCGGATGTTCAGGCCGATCCTGGGAAGGGGCCGGTCCAAAAGGGTTTCCTGCTGAAGGACCTGGAGGCGGTGGTCCACCCGTTTGAGCAGGTTTTCTCTGATTTTTACCCGTTTGTCTCCATGGAGTTTGGCCATCATTCCCATGATGGATGAAAGGTCCTTTGCAATGAACTGGCCTTTTTCATCAAAATATTTGTTTAAAATTGGTTTTAAATCCGCGCCTTCCGTGTCAAGGCGCTGGGAAAACAACCGGGGTTCTTCGGACACACAATCCCAGTAAATGTCTGTAAAGGGAAAAATTTCCCCGGAAGCCTGTTGTTTAAAGCCGGGTTCTTTTTTTAAAAAATCAGCCATGAACTGGATATGTTTGCAGGAACCCAGGCCGTTGGTCAGATAATCCGGGCAGGAGCAGTGTCCGGCCGCCTTCCCCGGATCATGGAGGGTGACAGTATAGCGGCGTTTTTCCTGGTTGATCACCTGGTGGTCTCCTTTGAACATGTCCCCCCGGACAGGGGTAAATATTTCGGAGGCGGCTCTTTTTTTCCGGTCTGCCAGGGCCTGGGCCTTGATTTCAGCCCGGGTCATATAGGGTCCTGCCGGGTCCTGGAACAATTCTTTTTGAATGTCTTTTCTGGCCAGAAGGTCCACGGCATTGAGACAGGCTGCAATCACGTGCCGGCATCCCTGCCGGGGGTAGGGGCAATTGCAGGAGGTCTCCACATCATCGGCCTTGATCCGGATGCAGGTGGTGTAGTTTCCCAGGGTACCGTCAAATTCATAGACAAATGATTTTTGGGCCAGATCTTTTTGGGCCAAAAAATAGGACCCGTGCTCATAGGTGTTCAACCCCCTGTAATAAATCAGCTGGGTGTCGGCAATCTTATTTTTGATATGGTCTTGGGTAAGCGTCAGCATGGCGTTTCCTTTTGTTTGAATAGAACCTGGGGCTCACCCTAATATAGCTCTTCCTGCGTGACAATGGTTTTTTTGCACAAATGCAAATGTATAGCGCAATTGGAGACACGGCATGGGGTCTGTTGCCATTCAATACCTGGATAACAGCTTTGCCCTGATGCTGGTCGGCGGCATGTCCCAACGTGAGGAGCCGGTTGCTCATGCCCTGTAGTACGTTTGGGAGATATTCTGCTCATCTATCTTTTTAAATTACCTGCACGCGGATTTCCGGCAAATTCACAGAAACAAACCATTTAAGTATAATGCATGCGATAAAATTCAATTAATAATTGAACTATGGCGTATGAAATATGGTTTGACAGCTAAAAAATGTTTTGTTTTTTGACCGCAGGCCTGTTTCGGAAAAACCATGGACCCAGAAAATCTTCCTGATCCCGGTATCCTTGCCCAGGAAATTGTCAATGATCTTGAGGTGGCACTTGAATTATTTCACCAGATAGCAGAAGATTTAAACGAGCAATAAATCAATGGGTGAGCGGAGAATGAATTTTTGGAAACGGGAGGTGTGCAAATGGAGGGGATATGCTGCTGCAATAGTGGGGACACACATGATAATTGCTGCGGGCCCTTTCTTTCCGGCCGGGCGGTTCCCCATACGCCGGAACAGCTGATGCGATCCCGGTATGCGGCTTTTTACCATAAGAATGTGGAGTATCTCATTGCCAGCCATGACCCGGACAAGCGGGGGCCAGACGACCGGCAGGCACTGGTCGAGACCTTCAAGCACACCCGATGGCTGGGGCTTGCGGTGATGAAAACCGATGATTCTCAACTGGACCGGGGCGTGGGGTTTGTGGAATTTGTCGCTTTTTATGAAGGACCCGGCCAGATCCATGAAAATTCCCGGTTTGTGAAAAAAGAGGGCCGCTGGTATTATTGCGACGGCCAGATGCTTCCCCCGGTGGTCTGGGGCAGGAACCAGCCCTGCTGGTGCAACAGTCGTAAAAAATACAAAAAATGCCACGGGCAACAACAGGGAGGGGCATGATCCATTTTCTTGTCATGGGCAGTTTGCTGGGGCTGTCTGCGGGCATGGCCCCTGGCCCCCTTTTGACCCTTGTGGTGTCGGAAACCCTTGCCCGGGACGTGCGATCCGGTATCCGGGTGGCCCTTGCCCCTATTTTCAGTGACCTGCCCATTGTGCTGTTGACCCTGTTTGTCCTGTCAAAATTGTCGGATTTCCAACCTGTTCTGGGGGCAATTTCCCTTGTGGGCGGGGGCATGATTTTTTACATGGGGATCCAGGGAATTGCCAGTACAGGTGTGGTGCTGGATATGGAGAACACGGCATCCCGGTCCCTGGCAAAGGGCATCTGGGTCAATATCTTAAGTCCCCATCCCTATCTTTTCTGGATCAGCGTGGGTGGTCCGGCCATGACCCGGGCCATGGAAGTAAATTTCTGGGCAGCCCTTTTTTTTGTGTCAAGCTTTTATCTGCTGTTGGTGGGGTCAAAGGTGGGGCTGGCAGTGATCGTGGGCCGATCCAAATCCTTTTTAAAGGGGAAAATTTATGTGGCTGTCCTCAAATGCCTGGGGGCCATGCTCTGCGGCTTGGCCCTCCTTTTGTTCAAAGAGGGCCTGGTTCTACTGGGGGTGCTCTAACCCGGTAAAAGGATCGGCCCCGCTGCCCTGAAGCTTCTGTCTGTCCACACGCAAACCTGGGGTTGAAATAATGACCCGATATAAATAAGATTGACAAATTCGGAAGGCTGGATTATTTGTTCGTATACAAAGGAGTTTGATATGGATAATTTGCCGGGCAATATTCCGGATTGCACGTTTTTCTTTCTGGCCAAAGCCCACCAAAAGGCCCACGGCCTGTTAAAAAAAAAGTTGGCTCCTTATGGGTTGACCAATATGCAGCACCTTATTCTTGAAGGTATCTGGTATCAGGAAGGGGCCACGGCTGCTGAATTGGGCAAGATGCTGATTCTGGATAAGGCGACATTGTCCGGCATTATCGATCGCCTGGACGAGGGGGGATGGATCGAGAAACGGCCGGATGAGGCAGATAAGCGCGTTTTCAGGCTCTATCCGTCCAATAGGGCCAATGACCTTAAAGAAGAGTTGATTGCGGTGAGGATAAAAGGCAATGATGCGTTGCTGGCAGATTTTACCATGGAAGAAAAGATAATTTTCAAGCGGTTGCTGCGAAGTCTGTTTTTGACAGAATAACCCGGCAAACAGCCGGGCACCCGGGCAGAATTATCCGAATTAATAGTTTGTATACTGACTTAAATAAGGGGGAAAAAATGTTGCTGTTTAATCCGAAAAAATACCAGGACAGAAACTATCCTGATGAAAGATCCAAAGAGATTATGTTGAAGACCATTGAATGGTTTGAAAACAAAGGGCTTAAAAAGCTGAATGAAGATTATCATGCCCGTGAATTCACCTATGACTTTGCCCAGTTTGTCAAAGAGGAAAAAATTTTCGAAACCCTTTTTCTACCAAAGGGGTATGGGGCCAAAGATCAGTATTACAGCACCTACAGGATGTTTGAATTCTCGGAAATCTGCGGTTTTTATGGCTCGGCCTATTGGTATATGTACCATGTGTCCACCCTGGGCCTGGACCCGGTATTCCTGGGGGACAACGAAGTGTTCAAGCAAAAGGCCGTGGAAACCTTAAAGGAAAACCCCCTGTGCGGGTTCGGCCTTTCGGAAAAAGACCATGGGGCGGATATCTACTCCTCTTCCATGAAGCTTTTTCCCTGCGATGACGGAACCTATGTGGCCCGGGGAACCAAGTATTACATCGGCAACGGAAATGAAGCCGGGATCATCACTGTTTTCGGAAAGATTGCGGACACGGATGAGTATGTTTTTTTTGTGGTTGACTCAAAACACGAGAAATATGAGTGCGTTAAAAATGTTATTGATGCCCAGAACTACGTGGCCGAGTTTGTCCTCCATGATTATCCCATAACCGATGACCTGATCCTTTCCCGGGGCCCCAAGGCATGGGATGACATGCTCAACACCATCAATATCTGCAAATTCAATATTGGTTCCGGTGCCATCGGCATCGTTACCCATTCCTTTTACGAATCCTTGAATCATGCAGCCCATCGCAATCTTTACGGCAAGAATGTGACCGAGTTCGCCCATGTCAAACGGCTTTTTCTGGATTCCTATTGCCGTCTTGCTGCCATGAAATTATTCGGCCTGAGGGCAACGGACTACATGAGGTGTGCATCAAAAGACGATAAGCGTTACCTGCTGTATAATCCGATCATGAAGATGAAAGTTGCCATCCAGGGGGAAGCGGTCCATGAAATGCTCTGGGATATCATTGCGGCAAAGGGATTTGAAAAGGACAATTTTTTCAGCCAGGCAGTGGTTGACCTGAGGGGATATCCCAAGCTCGAAGGAACCCGGCATGTGAATATGGCCCTGATTGTCAAGCTGATCCCAAGTTTCATGTTCAATCCCGGCAAGTTTCCGGAGATCCCCAAAATGAACGGGGCGCAAAATGACGATTATCTTTTCAACCAGGGGCCCACAAGGGGGTATGCAAAAATACAATTCCATGATTTCAGGCAGGCCTATGCCTCAAAAAGTTTGCCCAATATTCGGATATTCCAGGAGCAGATCAAAGCCTATGAAGAATATCTGATGGTTTCAGGCATGGAATTGAAAGACCAGATGATGAACGATTTTGATTATCTGCTGTGTGTGGGTGAAATTTTTACCCTGGTGGCGTACGGACAGCTCATTATCGAGAGTGCTGCCATTGAAAATATCGATGACGACCTGTTGGATCGGATCTTTGATTTTATGGTCAGGGACTTTTCAAAATTTGGCCTTGAACTTTATGAAAAGGGGTTGTCCACAGATGTCCAGCAGGCCGCCTGCCTGAAAATGATCAAACGGCCGGCCGTCGACGATGCAAAGTTCGAAAGGGTTTTAGAAGAGCATGTATATTCCCTGGTGGATGCCTATGAAATGAATCCCTAAATAAAAAAACCCCCCAAAGGGGCAACTCCTTTGCACACGCATGGGAGTTCCCGTTTGGGGGGTTTGACCTGGGTTGGCTCTGACCCTGGGGATCAGTCGGCCACAAACAGATTCAATGCATCGATATATTCAGAATCGTCCTCATCCAGAATACGCACAAGTTCCTTGTACATTCGTTTTTTCAATTCTTTGAAAATGCCTCTTTTCTTGGCAAAACTGCCGGCAAAACCAAGGGCTTCGGCCATGAGATTTTCCTGGTCGTCGCAGGCTTTGATAATGACATTGGCGGTTTCAAGTTCCACGGCTGTCACACGCTGGCCGGACAACAGCATCTGGTTGAACTGGTATTCGGGAATGGCCTTGCGCACAAATCCGATCATTCCGGGTAAAAACGGGATGGACACATCCACTTCGGGAAAGCAGAAAAAGCCTTTGTCTTTTTTCATGAACCGGAAATCACAGGCGCAGGAAAGGATGGCACCATTGCCGAATGCGTGGCCGTTAATGGCCGCAATCACGGGGACCGGGAAAAGCAGCAGGCGCTTGAAAATCGTGTTCATCCCATACATGAATGAAATGACCTCCTGGTTTTCCGAAGACTGAAGTTTTCCCCCGATCCATTCCACATCAATGCCCTGGGAAAAATTTTTTTCATCTGTAGAGGTCAGGACCATTGCCCGGATCTCGGTATCTGCAAGAACCTCATCCAGGCACTGGTTCATGCGTTCTGCAAAGGCCTGGTTCATCCTGTTGGGGCCGTTGCACATTTTTACAACGGCCACCCCGTTTTCTTTATTCCACTCAATGATTGCCATGGGTTTCTCCTGTATTTATTATCCATTTCAACAAGTAAACAATGTTATTGGACAATAAATCAAATACACTCATATTTCAAGGTGTCCGGGATAAAAAGCCGTGTCCTTGACCGGTTTGAATCGATAACCACTACCCACAAGGCAGATCTCTTTGGTGTCCTGCTCACTTGGCTTTTAAGCTGCCGCAAATCTCTTGACCACTTTTTCCACATCATCTTTTTTGCCGATGACAATAACCTGATCACCTGTTTTCAGTTGGGTATTGCCATCCGGGATAATCACTTCTTCACCCCTCTTGATGGCGGACACCAGGGCCTCCTTAGGCAGTAGAATTTCCTTTAATAATTTATTGACGACATTTGACTTTTCGGAAATAATCACTTGGTCGATCATTGCATTGGCCGCAGAGAGGTCCTCGCTAAGCTTATTGACGACATAATTACTCGAATGTTTCTTCTTTAATTGCTCGTATTCACCTTGCTTCGCCTTGAAGGTGTTGTCCAATTCTGAAAGCTTTTCTAGCTGCTCCCGGAACGCCTCATTTTCCGGAGAAAATTCGCCACTGCGGCGAAGTGCCAGAACCGTTTTTCCGAGATTTGAAAATTCCACCTCCAACTGCTTTGAAAGGGGCGTCAGTTCATATTTGAGTTTGACCACAGCAGTAACGTCGGATGTTCTTTCACTGATGCTTGTGAAAATGTCCCGGGTGGCTTCCACTCCCTCGGTACTGACCTTTTTCCCTTTTTCAACGATCTTTCCGGTAACGTCTGTGATTTTTTCCGTACCCTGAAACAGGCTCTCTTTTATATTATCCAACCAACCCATGGCATGACTCCTTTAGATATTTTTTGATGTTATTCTTTTTCTTTATCCAGTTGCTTACCGGTTTCAACGATCTTTTTGTCTAGCAGTTCAATTTCATTGAATTGATCGCTTATCTCTTTCTTATTGAAAAAGGATTCTGAAAACCCACCGCCTGCAAGATGGTGTTTAAAAACAGATTGCCCCAGCTGAGTGATTAGTATATCTTTTTCCCCTTCCAGTTTCTTTATTTCTGATTCAGCTTTGTATTTTTCGACGTACCCCTGGGTGGCTCGGGACAGATCATCCACAACTTTGGCTCCGGCCCCATATGCTTGCGAGAATCCTTTTTTCAGTTTATCGACTATCGTGTCGGCTATTTCAGTTGCGTTTTCCCCGATATTTTCCGCCACCTCACCGACAAGATCTTTTTCTTTTTCCATTTCAGCGGCAGCTTGAGGCGTTTTGATTGTTTCCTGGTCGGGCATTTCCTCTTTTGTATTTAAATCCTTGGTATCCGACATTTTAGACCTCCTTGATTAAATTCTTGGTATCCGACAGTTTAAACTTCTGTGATTAAGATTCCTTTCCTAAAAGCGATTTTGTAAACCCTCCGGCAGAAAGGGCGTGAAGCTTGCTCACACTATATGATGTCGGCGTATAGGATCAATTCAAAAAACATCCGCAGCCTGGACAAAGCCATCGCCACGGAGAAAAAAGGCGCCATTGAGTTTTGATAATTCAACAAGGGCATCATGGATGTCAGGGTTTGTCAGCATAGGATTGAATCCCCTCTGTGAGTTTGACAAATTCAGATCCGTCTCGTATTCAGTCATTCGACGACGATCTGTTTGTAACTGACACCCATTTAGGTATGATGAGAACTGGAATATCCCTTTTTCCAAAGATGTCTATGTCATTATGCGTAAATGATTTTTTGCCTTTTGTCAAGACGAGGAATACTGAATACCGGTTGATCCAGGATCAACCGGGGTGTTTTTGTGGACGAATGTTCTTTTATGGGGGGATGAGAGGAATGGGTCCCATTCCAGCTAAAATTCCCGGGAGTCAACGGTGTGTTCAATTCTCTGTATTCTGCGGTCAATGTTGTCAAACTTGCGCTTGACCCGCTGGATGGCAGATTCCCTTGAGTTTGTATAGGACTGATAAAACTCCTGGTCTTCGTCATTTTTAAGGGGGACGACCGGCTCCATTTTCAGGACCAGGCCGGCAACAATGTACATCACGCCCACGGGCCAGAACCCGGTGAACAAAAAGAGGCAAAATACAATTACCCTCAGCCAGACCACGCTGAAATTAAAGTGTTCGGCCACACCTCTACAGACGCCCATCAGGATACCCTTACGGGAGCGGTATACCCCGCGGCTTGAGGTGATGACATCCACCTGATCCCTGAGGCGTCCATATTGGCGGCGGCATTGGTCAAAACCTGCTCGGGCTTTGTGTTTATAATGGTATCTCATTTGGTGTTATCCTTTCTTTTATCTGTCTTTGCTTTTATCCGTTTTTTCTTTGGCGTTCGATCAAGATGGTTTCAAGTGCTTCTATCCGCTCTTCCATTTTTGAAAGCCCGTTGAAAATATCCTGGATCATTCTGGTTTCCTCGGCATGGGTTTGTTTGTCTTTTTTTGAGATGCCGCCGGTTCTGGCAGCCCGGATAATGCCGATGAGAACCAATCCCAGTGTTGCAATCAGGAGGATAGCCCCTCCCATAAAAAACCCTACGAACATTATGCCATGCATGATAGTGTCACTCCTTCCTGATGTGTGCGCCCAAAATTAATCATTGAATTTATCTTTCGGTTGTACCATCATTTTTCGAGGATTGGGAGGATTTTAAATGGCTGAGTTGCTGCTCGATTTCATCATCTGCCGCAAGGCCCTCGAACTCTTCTTCAAGGCTGTTTTTACGGCCGAAATTGACCAGGTCTGCCTCTGCCTCCATCCGTTCGATCTGGGATTCAATTTCATCAAATTTTTGCATGACCTCGGCAGAGTCCACCCGCCGGATTTCCTGCTGGGCTTTCTTTTTTCGCGTGGCCCGGATATGGCGCTGGACCAGCATGCGCTGTTTTTCCCGGGCAGATCCGAGCTTGTTTTCAAGTTCCTGGATATCATCCCGGTACTGCTCTACGATGGCGCCCAATTCCGTAAATTCTTCGTCAACGGCATCCACCCGTTGGGTAAACCGTCTTTTTTCCAGAAGGGCCTGGCGTGCCAGGTCATCTCTTCCCTTGGTAACGGCCAGTTCTGCTTTTTTCCCCCAAAACAATTCCCGCTCCCGTGTCTCTTCCAGAAGACGCTCAACTTTTTTCCGGCTGGCAATGGTGTTGGCACAGGAGGATTTGATTTCGATGAGTGTGTCTTCCATTTCCCTGATCATGAGTTTGATGAGTTTTTCCGGATCTTCTGCCTGGTCCAGCATGTCATTGATATTTGAGGAAACAATATCTCTAAAGCGTGTAAAAATTCCCATGTGACTTCTCCTTAATAAAGGGTGTTGTTTTTCTGATGCAACCTGGCAATTCATAATTGCTAAAAGCGTGCCAAGTCGAAAATTAAACAAAATCCTTATTATTTCAGTCGCTTATCCTGGTTGACAGGGGAAACAGAATTGTGGTACTATTAACCAATTTATGGCTGATAAAACCATAAAATGGTTAATTGGATCAAGAAAAACCCAAGGGGGAAAGGATGGCTTTTTCAAGTCAGGACGGCGGAGAAGGGGGGCATGTTTACATGTCCGAAGCCCTGGGGCAGTCTGAGGCGTTCATTGAATTCCAGGAGCAGATTTCCCAGGTGGCGCCCATAGACCGGCCTGTACTGATCCTGGGGGAACGGGGAACGGGCAAGGAGCTGGCAGCGGCCCGGGTCCATTTTTTATCCAAACGCTGGCAAAAACCCATGGTGACCTTAAATTGTGCCGCCCTGACCCCCACCCTGATCGGATCTGAATTGTTCGGGTATGAAAAAGGGGCCTTTACCGGTGCAGGCTCCCGGCAGATCGGCCGGTTTGAACAGGCGGCAGACGGGACCCTTTTTCTGGATGAAATCGGCACGATTCCCATGGAGGTCCAGGAAAAAATTCTTCGGGTGGTGGAATACGGAACCTTTGAACGGGTGGGGTCCTCCCGGCCGGTCCGGGTGGATGTCCGGATTGTGGCGGCCACCAATGCGGATTTGCCCAGGCTGGCGGGTCTGGGCCGCTTCAAACAGGACCTTTTGGACCGGCTTTCCTTTGAGGTGATTTATGCGCCGCCCCTGCGGTATCGAAAAGAGGATATCCTCTTGCTGGCCACCCATTTTGCGTCAAGGATGGCCTATGAACTGGGGTGGGAAAAGGTTCCCCACCTCACCTCTGGGGCAGTTAAAACCCTTGAATCCTATCCCTGGCCGGGCAATATCCGGGAGTTAAAGAATGTGATTGAACGGGCTGTTTACAAATCAGCCTCCCACATGATTGGAAAGATTTCCTTTGATCCCTTCCAGTCCCGGTATGGGGAAGGTCTGGAAACGGGTCTGGCCCAGGAGGGTTTGGTGCCTGACCCGGAATCACTTGCTTCAAGTGAGGCGGGTGGGGCCGGGGAAAAACAACTCCTGGCAGCGCTGCTTGAAAAACCCCTGAAGGAATCCCTCCTGGCCCTGGAATCTCACAGGCTCAGTGCGGCTCTTTCCGCCTGTCAATTTAACCAAAGAAAAGCCGCAGCCCTTCTGGGGATCTCCTATGACCAGTTCCGGGGTCTAAAGAAAAAACATGGCCCCGGCATCAACAAAAAACCCGGGGCCTAGAAAAAACAGCCGCTTTGATACGCTTATTTTGGTTTAAAAAACAGGTCCACAAATGCCCGAAACCCTTTTTTTTCCTCCATGATCGCTTTTTCAAATGAGGCGGTATTCCGGTATTCAATAAGGTGTTTTACCGAGAGCATCATCTGCCGATTGACGGATGCAATTGAACCTGCAATCTCTTTTGCCCGGTCAATCAATCGATCTTCAGGAACAATTTCATTTACAAGTCCTATTTGAAGGGCTTTGCCTGCTGTTATGAATTCACAGGTAAGCGACATCTGTTTGGCCATTCTCTGGCCGACAGCCTGCTGGAGAAGCTGGGTCATACCCCAGCCCGGATGAATGCCCACCCTGGAATGGGTATCTGCAAAGCATGCAGTTTCAGAGGCAATCAGAAAGTCGCAATTGAGGGCCAATTCAAACCCCCCTGTAATGGCATGGCCGTTGACAGCTCCGATGATGGGTTTTTGGCAGCCGTTAAACACATCCACCATGTCCCGGCCGTCTCCCCTTGGATCAAAAAGGTTGTCTGTTTCAAGGGACCCAAGGTCAATACCCGAACAAAAGGACTTGCCATTGCCGGTAATGATGATGGTGCAGATATCATCATCCTTTGCCGCTGCATCTATCCCATTGTAGAGACCGCAAAGAAGGTCCTGGTTTATGGCGTTTCTTCTCTCCGGTCTGTTGAGTGTTATGATCGCTGTTTTATTTTCTCTGGTATAGATTACCGATCTG
>VMSR01000005.1 GCA_013792075.1 Desulfobacula sp. | reverse complement strand
ATTCGTGAGATATCCGGGCTATACCTCTATAAATTACATGCGTTGGCCCTGCATTTAAAACCTTGCACCACCATTGTTATCTGGTAATAAGCCGTTCATGTGGAAATTCAAGGACGCAGATTTTCAGGATATTTTTCCAGGAGCGACACAAGATCCTGGGTCACCCACCCTACCAGATTCCGGCACTGGCCCATCTGATCTTCCTCACCAAATTTTTCCCGGAGACTCAGGCAATGGGTGGTCTTAAATCGATGGATAAACATCTGCCGGATCCCGGCACCCATACCTGCCGGCAGGTCCCAGTCTTTGCCCGACTCCCGCCGGCCATGCAGATGGCCGATGACAATAAGGGCGCCGGACAAGGCCCCGCAAGCCTCCCCATAGGTTTTTCCGAATCCGCCGCCAAAGGCGGTGGCATGGGCAATTGCCTCGGATGCGTCTTTGCCCATTCCTTCCAGCACCGCAGCCACCACTGCCTCGGCACAATGAAATCCATTGCCAAAATAGCCTTTGGCCCGGTCTTCACTCCCTTGTTCTTTCACTTGTTCTTTCACTTGTTCTTCTGATTGTCCTTCCATGACACCTCGGCATCCTTTTTTGAATGGATATTGTTTTTATCTGAATATTTGATTAAACTTATCCATCAATCGTGTCCAACGATTTGTTTCGATGGTATCCATCGGTTTAGATGATGGGAGCCTTTAGGGGAGGAAAAATGGAATTTCGACAATTGAAAACCTTCAGGGCCGTGGCAGACGATCAAAGCTTTACCCGGGCAGCCCAGAAACTCTTCATGGCACAGTCATCGGTATCCGCCCAGATAAAAGCCCTGGAGCAGGAGCTTGACGTCAGATTGTTTGACCGCATCGGCCGGAGGGTTTTGATAACAGACGCAGGCAGCACCTTGTATGAATATGCCCGGCGCATGGAAGATATGACAAAGGAAATACGCTCGGAGGTGTCGGGGTCAAGCCAGACCCGGGGCAGCCTGACCATCCGAATTCCGGAAACCCTGGCCGCGATCTACATGCCTCAAATTGTGGAAGACTTCCACGGTCACCACCCGGAGGTCAAACTGATTTTCATCAATTGTTCCGACCAAAAGCTCAGGGAAGAGCTGAACTCCGGCCGCATCGATCTGGCCTTTTTAATGACCGACGCCGTCTATTTTAAGGAAGTAAATGTCCGATTGCTGAAAACCGAAAAATTGATCATGGTATCCGGCCCTTCCCATCCTTTTGTCGGGAGAAAACGCGTCACCTACCCGGATCTTTCAAACCAAACCCTCCTCTTGCCCAAAACCGACTGAAGTTATCGCAGATCCTTTGAGCGGTCGCTCGAACAAAGAAACATCACACCTAAAATACTGGAATTTTCCAGCATCACTAGCCTGAGGGCCTGCCTTAAACGGGGGATAGGCGTCACCATCTGCCCTGAAATCGCCGTGGCAGAAGACCTTGGGACTCAGGAGCTTATGGCCCTGAAATGGAACCAGTCCGACGATCAGGTGCCCGTCATCATGATCTGGCATTCGGAAAAATGGTGTTCCCCCCTTTTGACAGATTTCATGAACCAGGCCCAAAAAATAATGATCTAGGACCGCTGACGCTTTCGCCTGCCGGGCTGCTATTTATCCTGTCCGACCAGGGAGAGGATCATGGACTCCACCATGGCACCGATACGTTTCATATGGACAATTCGTTCGGCCTCTGTCCGGCCGGGATAATTCCGAAAGGCGATGAGAATACCCGAGAGGCATGAAAACAGCGTATGGGCCAGAATCCGTGCGTCTTTATCCCTCCCAAGTTTTCTGAATACCGACTCAAACAGGTCCATGAGCCTGCGCCCGATTTCATTGAGCTGGTCAATTGCCCCCATATCCTGATTGCCGTGGAGGGCAAAATGGGTAATCATCCGCCACTGGGCTGTGTGGGCAATATAATATGTCAGAAAACCGGTGATGCAGGTATTCACACACTTGACCCCGGAATCCTTTGTATCCACCTGGTCAATCCGGGACTGAAGATCTTCGATGAACTCCCGGGAATCCAGATAGGCAATTTTGGCGTACAATTCTTCCTGGCTCTTGAAATAGGTATAAATGGAAGATTTGGCAATGCCGGCAGCCTTTGCGATCTCTGCCATACTGGCCTTGTCATAGGTTTTACGACCAAAAACCTCCCGGGCTGCATCAATGATGATCTGCTGCCTCAGCTTTCTTTCCTTTGATTTGAGCTTGCTTAGGGTATTGTTTTTATTCATTTATAATCCTGTCGTCTCCCATTTTATTCTGACCTGTCCCGATGCCTATATCATATTCCGAAAAAATCATCAAGCAATGGTTGACATGTCGACCGACGTTCGGTATAGAAACCAATAGACAAAACATCGTTTGGCGTTTGTCCACATAAGGACATCCCAAACTAAAAAATCTGTATAAGGTGCCCAGAAATAGGAGGAAAAATGCTGAAAGACAGGCCCTGGTTTGACCATTACGCAAAGGTTCCCCGCTCCATAGCGTATCCGAATGTAACCATGTATGAAGCAATGATGCAATCTGCCAACCGGGTTCCGGACAAAATTGCCTGGGATTTCATGGGCACCCTTTGTACCTATAAAGATTTTGCACAGGCCATTTCCCACTGCGCCGATGGTCTTGCCAGCCTGGGCCTTAAAAAGGGAGACACCATTACCATCTCCATGCCCACCTCTCCCCAGGGAATTATCTGTTTTTATGCAGCCAACAAATTGGGGGCAATGGCCAGTATGATCCATCCGTTGTCCACTGAAACCGAAATTGAATTTTATTTAAACCTGTCCAACTCCTCCATGGCCCTGACCCTGGATGCATTTTACGGCAAATTTTCAGCTGTCATGGATAAAACCCCCTGTAAACGCCTGGTTCTGGCCCGGATCGGCGACTACCTGTCCCCGGTCAAGCAGTTCGGATTCTGGTTGACCAAGGGACGAAAAATTCCCAAGGTCCCCGAAGATCCACGCGTTTCCTGGTGGCAGGAGATAATGAAAGGGGATTTCCCCAAACAGAAAAAAGCTGCCATGACCTCCGATGATACAGCCGTAATCCTATACAGCGGCGGCACGACAGGCAAGCCCAAGGGAATTCTTCTCTCGAACATGAATTTTATTTCAGAAGGCATGATGGTGGCGACCTGGGGCAATTTGAATGAAACCGACGCCATTCTGGCCATTCTGCCCATTTTCCATGGCTTTGGCCTGGGGGTCTGCGTAAATGCCGCTTTTATGGGAGGTGCCAAAAGCATATTGGTCCCCCAATTCACACCGGAAATTGTGGCCAAACTCATACGAACCAAAAAACCCACCTTCATCATCGGCGTTCCCACCCTCTATGCTGCCCTGAACAAAAATAAGGACTTTATCCGGGCAGATCTTGCCTGTCTCAAGGCTGCTTTTTGCGGGGCAGACACCCTTCCCAAAGTGGTGAAAGAAGACTTTGAGGCCATTGTCCGCGCAAGGGGCGGCAATGTAAAACTTCTGGAAGGATACGGCCTTACCGAAGCTGTCACCGCCATCATGGCCATGCCCCTGGGCACCTATCGGCCCAATAGTGTCGGGGTACCCTTTCCAGACATGGACGCCAAAATCGTTTTGCAAAACACCCTGGAAGAAGCACCCATTGGGGAAGACGGTGAAATCTGCCTGAGCGGCCCTGCTGTCATGCAAGGATACTTGAATCAGAAAGAAGAAAATGACAAGACCCTGAAAGTGCATGCAGACGGTAAAACCTGGCTCCACACAGGCGACATTGCAAGCCAGGATTCCGAGGGGTTCTTTTATTTTAAACTGCGCCAGAAGCGGATGATCAAATCCTCGGGCATGAATGTTTACCCGGCCCAGGTGGAGGATGTCTTGTACCAGCACCCCTGTGTGGCAGAGGCCTGTGTCATAGGCGTACCCGACAAAGAACAGGTTGAGCGGGTCAAGGCCTTTGTGGTACTCAAGAAAGGAGCCCTGGCAAATGGGGATATGGAAAAAGATATCATCGCCCACTGCCGCAAAGCGTTGATCAAATGGAGCTGCCCCAGAAACATTGAATTCAGAGAAACCCTTCCCACCACCCTGGTGGGCAAGGTGGCCTTTAAAAAACTGGAAGACCAGGAAATAGAAAGTTTGCGCCAACAAGGCGAATATACAGGAGACCATTGAAAATGCAGGAAATCACCCCATTCCATACCGCCATAAATGATCTTGCCGGTCTGGCCGCCGGTATACACAAAAATTCAGGCAAAATCATCGGTTACATGTGTTCCTATGCGCCGGAAGAACTGATTTATGCGGCCGGTTTTCATCCCATGCGCCTGTTTTCCTCCAAATCAGACATCAGTCTGGCAGAAAACCATCTCCAGGCCTATTGCTGCTCTTTGGTCCGGGGAGTATTGGAAGACAGCCTGGCCGGCCGCCTGGGCTATTTAAACGGCATGGTTTTTCCCCATACCTGTGATTCCATCCAGCGGTTAAGCGATATCTGGAGGCTGAACACCAACCATGGTTTTTTTGCCGATGTGATCATGCCGGCCAAGCTCAATACCCCAAGTGCCCGCGCCTATATGAAAGATGTTCTCAAAAAATTTCAAACCGACCTTGAAACGGCCATCGGCCATTCCATTGCCCCGGAAGATCTTAAGGCCTCCATTTGTCTTTTTAACCGCATCCGGAAACACCTGGCCCGGATCTATGAACTCAAAAGCAAGTTTCCCTCCATTATACGGGAAAAGGACCTGTTTGCCATTGTAAAAGGCGCCATGGTCATGGACAGAAAAGAACTTGCCGACCGGCTGGAGAATATTGTTCAACGCCTTGAACAAAAAGACCCTTCCCCCTCTTCGGCCAAACGGATCATCCTTTCCGGCTCCATTTGCGACATGCCCGATATCTACAGCCTCATTGAGGCCGCAGGCGGTATGGTGGTGGCGGACGATCTGTGCACGGGCAACCGGTGGTTTGAAGGCCAGATGGACGAAGGGATTGACCCCCTGGAAGCTTTAACCGCCCGGTATGCGGACAGGGCAATCTGCCCGGCCAAACACTCGGGCAACACCCTTCGGGGGGAAAACCTGGTACGCCTTGCAAAAGACCACAAGGCAGACGGGGTTATTTTTGCCTTTCTTAAATTTTGCGATCCCCATGCCTTTGACTTCCCCTATATGAAAGACTTTCTTGACAAAGCCGCCATCAAAAGTCTTCATCTGGAACTGGATGACCAGCAGCAGGGCCAGGGACAACTGTCCACCCGCCTTGAAACCTTTATTCACATGATTTAATCATCTTCTTTTTTTACTATTTTTTAAGGAACAGATCCCATGACGGATACAGAGCCCCAAAAAGACAAACAAAAAATAAAAGCCGCCAAACGAATGCGCGAGATCATGACCGCCTATTATATGGATGCCATGACCGCCAGGGAAAACAATAAAAAGATAGCCTGGATCACCTCGGGCGGTCCTGTGGAGCCCCTCATTGCCATGGATATCATCCCGGTCTATCCGGAAAATCACGGGGCCATGATCGGGGCGTCCAAAATGGGGGAAGATTTGTGCGTCAAAGCCGAAGAAATGGGATACTCATCAGACCTGTGTTCCTATGCCAGAGCCGACATTTCCTGTGCCCAGATCAATGGCGGCCCCATCGGCGGCCTTCCAAAACCCGACATGCTGATTTGCTGCAACAATATCTGCGGCACGGTACTCAAATGGTATGAAGTCCAGGCCCGGCATTTCAAGGTTCCCTTGTTCATCCTGGACACCCCGGTCTGCCACACCGAATATTCCCCGGAAATCGCAACCTATGTCCGCCGCCAGATTGACGATTACATTGTTTTTCTGGAAACAGCCACAGGCAGAAAACTTGACCCGGATCAAATGGTCCAGGTGGGACATCTCGCCCTCAAGGGCCAGAAACTCTGGCAAAAGGTTCTCACCACCACCACCCATAAGCCCTCGCCCATGAGCGCCTTTGACGCGTTTTTCTTTCTGGCCCTCATCGTCACCCTCAGGGGCACCCAGACTGCTGTTGATTTTTACGAAGAATTGATCCTGGAAATGGAAGAACGGGTGCAGGCAGGCATCAGCAGTGTCCCCCATGAAAAATACCGCCTGCTCTGGGACAACCTGCCGGTCTGGTACCAGCTCAAATGGCTGTCCAAAAAATTTTCCGACCACAATGCCTGCCTGGTGGCGGACACCTATACCTCTGCCTGGTGCTCGTCCATAAAATATATTGATGAAAATAATTTTTTAGACTCCATGGCAGAAGCCTATACCCGGATCTATCTGAACAATGGGGTGGACAAAATGGCGGATCAGGTCCTTGACATGATCCGCCTCTATGATGTAGACGGGTTTGTCATGCACTCCAACCGATCCTGCAAACCCTATTCCTTTGGACAGATGGACATCATGAACATTGTCCGGGAAAAAACCGGTATTCCCGTGCTCATGCTGGAGGCCGACATGGTGGATCCCCGGAGTTTTTCCCTGTCCCAGGCAGACACCCGGATTGATGCGTTCATGGAAATTATCAAACAAAAAGGATAACCCAATGATTTTTGACCTTAAAGATAAAATTGCCCTGGTCACCGGCGCAAGCCGGGGAATCGGCCTCGAAATTGCCAGAAGCCTTTTAAATGAAGGGGCAAAGGTCATTCTCTGCAGCCGTAAAAAACAAGGTTTGGAAGCCGCAGCCCTGGCCCTTGGAAACCCAGAGTCACTGACCATCATCCCGGCCCACATTGGCAAACCCGACCAGGTGGATGAAATGTTCCGGATTATCCAAGAAAAATTCGGCCAACTGGATATTCTGATCAACAATGTGGGAATGAATCTGATCACCCCGGGCATTGCCGATCTTACCCCGGAGCTCTGGCAAAAAATCATTGACACCAATCTTTCCGGCACTTTTCTTTGCAGCCGAAAGGCCGCCCTTATGATGCGGGCAAAAGGCTTGGGCAAAATTGTCAGTCTTTCTTCCATTGCCGGAAGAAAGGCCACACCCGGAATGGGAATTTACGGGATTGCCAAGGCTGGCATCGAAATGATGACCCGTGTGCTGGCCGCAGAGCTTGCCCCTTTCAATGTCCAGGTCAATTGTGTGGCCCCGGCCATGGTGAAAACAGATTTTTCAAAACCCTTCTGGAGCAGCAAGGCGCTTTTGGACCATGTGACCGCCACCATTCCCATGGCCAGGATTGCCGAAATTGAAGATGTGGTCAAACCCGTTCTTTTTCTGGTATCGGATGGGTCCTCCTATATCACCGGCCAGACCCTGGTCGTGGACGGAGGTGCCACCATCATATGATTTTTGCAGGCATCGACATCGGCTCCATTACGGCAAAAGCAGCCCTTATCAGGGACAATAAACTTGTGGGCACCTGTGTAATACCCACGGGATACAACCCGGTGACTGCCGGACAAAAGGTCTTTTCAGCCCTGCTGGCCCAGACCCAGATCAGGCGTGAAGATATCACGGCCATTGTTGCCACGGGCTATGGCAGGAATAGTGTGGATTTTGCCGACAAGGCCATGACTGAAATTATCTGCCACGGGGTGGGGGCCCATTTTTTAAATCCCAAGATCCGGGGCATTATTGATGTGGGGGGTCAGGACAGCAAAGCCATTGCCCTGGATGCAAACGGCCAGGTGGAAAACTTTGCCATGAACGACAAGTGTGCCGCAGGGACAGGAAGGTTTCTGGAAGTCATGGCCAAGGCCCTGGACGTGGAATTGGATGACCTTGGAACCATCAGTCTGAGTTCTTCCGCCCCATCCAAAATTTCCAGCATCTGCACTGTTTTTGCCGAATCAGAGGTCATCTCCATGATTGCCGGCCAGCAGAAAAGAGAAGATATCATTGCCGGCATCCATGAATCCGCAGCTGCCCGGGTGGGCGGCCTTGCTACCAAGATTAAATTAAAGGGCCCGGTGATCATGACCGGCGGGGTGGCCAAAAACCGGGGAATGGTCAAAGCCCTGGAAAACCGGTTGGGCATAACCATATTGGTGGGAGACCTTCCCCAGGAAAACGGGGCCATCGGTGCTGCTGTCCTGGCTTCCCGGATGACACTGTAACCGGGGTGTTCCTTTTTTATATCCTATACAAATTTTGAAGCGGAAAGGCGCAAGCCTTTTCCCGGCAGTGACATGAGGGTGGAGGTGCCGTGGGCAATAATTTTCCCGGATTCATCCACAACCCTTGCTTCGGAATAGGAAATGGATTTGCCCGCCTGAATACAGGTGCCAAAGGAAGTCAGACGCCCCTCCATAACCGGTTTGAGATAATTGAGTTTCAAATCCACATTTACAAGCCCGCACTCCTCGGGCAGCCGCAAAAAGGCAGCCCAGAAAGTACCTGTGTCAATGAGGGTGGCCAAAACCCCTCCGTGAACAATGCCAAAGGGCTGCATGTGAAAAGGTCCAAGGTCCAGGACCACCTCTGACCTGTCCAATTCTATCTTGTGCAATGCCATGGACATGTGACTTGGATAGGGGCTTTTCTTTACGACAGCGATCAATTCATTTATGTAGTCAGGATTGGGCGTCAACATGGGGATTTCCTTTTTGTTTATCATGCGAGGGAAATTATCAAAACCAGGTTCCCATGTCAACCTCCGGGCAAAACCCAAGCACCCTGAATTCCATTGAAGGATTGACAAAAAGACCTGTTCCCATCATAAAGAAGGAAGATCAGGAGACAAGAAGTAATCACCCCTTATGTAAAAATCGAGGAACATGAAAGAACTTACCATAAATATCAGCAAAGATTTCAGTAAATATATCGGTGGCAGGGAAAAAAAGATCGCCCAATTTTCAGGGGAAGATTTCAGGGAAAGATTCATCGAAGAAAACTTTAAAGACTATGACAAAATCACCATTGAGCTGGACGGCACCCTGGGATATCCCTGGGATTTTTTGGATGAAACCTTTGGTGTCATGGCCAGACGACACGGCAAAGAAAAATTTTGGGAAAAATTTAATTTTATTTCCGTCAACACCTATGTCACCGACAAAATAACCTATATTGTGAACCATTCAAAACAAACAGATTAATCGGTCACCACAAAATCATTCCCATATAAATTTTTTTATTTTTTTTGCCAAACGGCAGGTCAGGATTTATATCCAGGCGCCAGTCCCGGGGAACTGGCGCCATAAAGGATGGAAACATCACTTCTGTTGTTTCATTCGCTCGACCAGCAAGCTGACCGGTTCCCCATTGGGTGCTTTTGCCATGGGGTTTACTTTCACCAGGTCTTCCCACGCCTTGATGCCGCCGGCCATATCCTCCATATCATGCATGAGCACAACGCCCTTGTTGAACCGGGCAGTCTCAAAGGAAGGGTCTGCGGCAACGGCCAGATCAAAACTTTCAATGGCTTTTTGCGGATTTTTGTTCCTCCGGTACATTACCCCCATGTCCGTCAGGACACTTGGATCACCCGGCTTCAGGGCCAGGGATTTTTCATAGGCCCCAATGGCATCCTCAAAACGGTCGGTATCAAAAAACAAATTTCCCAATTGGGTCCAGGCATCCACATTTTCAGGATTTTCCTTGAGCGCTTGTTCCAGTTTTAAAATCCTGGCACCGGTCTCGGCCGATGTCTCCTGGGACCCTTCATCCTGATCATGGGGATTTTGCTGTACCACCGGGGCATCATTGGCCAGCTTAAAAGAGGTATACAGGGCTCCGGCCATAAATCCAAAGGTGAGGGAGACCATAATTGCAATATAAAACCGCTGTTTGTTAACCATTCCCAAGTCTTGTGTTTCTTTATTTTTCCCCATCTGTCCCCTCTTGCTTAAATATTAATAAGTCTTCCATTATAATTGCTTGTCCCAGCTTTGCAATAGAACGATCTGTCCTGACCTATGCCACTTTAATGTGCCAGGGTTCAAACCGAACACCCAGATCATTGCCCCGATCATATCTGAACGCTATATATCCCAGATCTGTCAGTTTTTGATATACCGGTGTCCGGGTAAACCGATCTGTAAAATTGGCCACTCCAAACCCTTTTTTCCCCACATCAAAATCCCCGATCCCATGAAAGGAATACCCGGGAGGTGCTAATGAGCGGGAGGCCATGGAAAGGTTTCCCAGGCTTGCAGATGTCTTGTTCAGAAACAATAAAAATTGTTTCATCACACTGCGAATTCCAGAGGTCAGCACCACATCCGGCCCGATTTTTTCTTGAATGGCATTAAACATTTCTACCGGCCTTCCCCGGTACAGGTAATGCCCTGAATGGGCAATCTTCTCAACATCTTTTTTATTTATTTTCCCGGTGATGGTGTCAATGGGTTTTTCCCCCATAAATCCGTATTCTTTTGCCTTTCCATAAAAAATTTTCTCAAGAAAGATAAGTTCTGGTTTGGGAAACTGTCCAATGCTTGGATACGAACGGGCAAGGGTTACGGCATCGTCAAAATCCAGCAGGGAAAAATTGCCATACCCGATCACCTTCTGTATCCGGTTCAGCCGCCCAAGGCTTGTGTTGAGGAGAAAAAAATCATCTTGCGACACTTTAATATCATCGTCAAAGGCATGATCAAAAAACTGACTTTTGAGTAGCCGATCTTTAACCCCGCGGTCAGGTGCAATCGATTGGGGATCTGCCGCCCCGGGGGAAAAAAAATGCGTCGAATTTTGTTTGCCGGAAACAGACTCCAGGGCAAAAACAGGGGGGACCTGGTTCAGCACCATGGAAACTGCGGCAAATTTTAAAAACTCCCTTCTGTGCATATGGCCAAATTATCTTATTTTTGTTCTATTGCAACCATTACTGCCAGCCCGTTTAAGGCAAGGGGTATTGTACCTCAACCGACCAACCGGGAAAAGAGTTTTTTTTACAATCAAATAAGAAAGGCCTTAAAAAAAAAGAACAACGCCCTGGATCAAAAAATGACCAAGGGCGTTGTTGTGTCTATCAATCCATAATGACTTTTTAAACCCGGAACAACACGCAACCGGGAAAAAGGATCAATTAGTCAACAGTAACGTTTGTTGCTGCAGGACCTTTCTGTCCGTCTTCAATATCAAATGTAACATGATCCCCTTCGTTCAGGGATTTAAAACCAGCTGCATTGATGCCTGAGTGGTGCACGAAAACATCTTTCCCGTTTTCCTGCTCGATAAAACCAAAACCCTTTGAACTGTTAAACCACTTTACGATACCTTTAGCCATGATTGGCAGTCTCCTGTAGTAAAAAAATAATAAAACCTTAGGGTCCCTGCCCATTCATGTAAACCAGTCTTATACAGGAAATACACCCAATGGAAGGAAACCGTCTGCACCGAACCAAGAATAGTGCAAGATGACGTATGATAAAGCAACAGCACCAAATGTCAAGCAAATATCAACAGGGATCTAAAAAAAATGTTTCCCTTTAAAATCAGTTCCTTGAAGAAAAAAAACACCCATGGTCCCCCGGCCATTGTTGCAGGTTTGAAACCTTTGCTTTGGGATGGGTCGCGAACCTGCAACCTGTTTTCAGACACAACAAAACAGACAAAAAATATAAGTCTCTAATATTAAAAAACATTTCCACTTTTTAACCCCCCAACCCCCATCCCTTTATTTTTGGCATACATTATGCTTTTACAGCTTCGGACATACAGGATACTCGGGATTTGGATGTCCTGCCACACATCACACTCAAATGGAGGAGAAGCCAAATATGGAAAAAGTTGCCATTGTCGGATGCGGCACCTATATGGACCAGGGCCATGGTTGCCCCGGTGAATGGAGATGCCTTAAGGCAGCATCCCAGGGAGATGGAAAATTTGAAGCCCCGTCTGCGGTTGTGGCCTTTGTCAAATGTCAGTGCCCGGGCAGAACCGTCATACCCTCCCTTGGCATGGCCGCCAAATTATCTGAAATAAAACCCGACAAAATCTATTTAAGCACCTGCCTGGCCAATGCCGTGCCCAGATGCCCTTACACCAGCCCTGCAGACCTTGCGGGTTTCATAAAAGAAAAAACCGGTATTGATGTAATATTGGGAACCCATGATTATCACTAACCCTTTTGAAAGGAAAAACAGATGACAGAGACTGTCATTCGCCTTGGCAACAAAAGAAAAAAAAATATTTTTTTGGACAAGGTAAAAGAGCTGCTGCCCGAAGGCGGCAATCTTAATGCATGCCTGACCTGCGGCGCCTGCGCATCCGGCTGCCCCGCCACGGGTCTGAAAGATATGGACCCCAGAAAATTTTTACGCATGGCAGCCCTGGGAATGGATGAAGAAATCATTGCCTCGGACTGGCCCTGGATGTGCACCATGTGCATGCGGTGCATCTATGTCTGTCCCATGAAAATCGACATTCCCCAACTGGTTTTTAATGCCAGGGCATTGCGCCCCAGGGAAGAAAGACCCAAAGGAATTCTTGGGTCCTGCGACATGGCCCTGAAAAACGACACCACTTCTGCCATGGGCACCACGGAAGAGGATTTTGAGTTTGTTGTTCAGGATGTGCTGGAAGAATACCAGGAAGCCCAGCCCGAATTTGCGGACATGCAGGCGCCCATTGACAAGCAAGATTCCCAGTTTTTCTTAAACCAGAATTCCAGGGAACCGGTCACAGAGCCTGACGAGATGGTTCCCCTGTGGAAAATCCTGCATCTGGCCGGTGTCAACTGGACATACGGCAGCAAAGGATGGGCCGGAGAAAATTATTGCATGTTCCTGGCGGACAATGATTCCTGGAAACATATCACCAAGACCTCGGTGGACCAGGCCAACAAACTCAATGTCAAAACCTTTCTCAATACCGAGTGAGGCCACGTAACATTCTCAGTCCGGGCCGGACTGAAAAAATTCAACCTGGAACACAAGTTTGACGTTAAAAATATTTATGAATATTATGCCCAGTTGATCCGTGAAGGAAAACTGAAAGTCAATTCCGACTGGAACAAGGACTTAAAGATTAAATTCACGGTTCAGGATCCCTGCCAGATTGTCCGGAAAAGCTATGGGGATCCCATTGCCGAAGACCTTCGCTTTGTTGTTAAGTCGGTTGTGGGTGAAGAAAATTTTATCGACATGCAACCCAACCGTTCCAACAACTATTGCTGCGGCGGCGGCGGCGGATTTCTCCAATCGGGCTTTAAGGAAGAGCGTCTTGCCTACGGGAAAATAAAGGATGATCAAATCAAGGCCACCGGTGCCGATTATTGCATTGCCGGCTGTCATAATTGCCATGCCCAGATCCACGAATTAAGTGAGCACTATGGGGGAAATTACCCGGTGGTGCACATGTGGACCCTGATCTGTCTGTCATTGGGTATTCTGGGGCCCAATGAGAGGGAGTATCTGGGGGATGACCTCAAGGAGGTCAATGTATTCCACCCGGAGACTGCCATGTAACAACCTCCGAAAGGGGCTGAAGACTACCGTCATGGTCTTCAGCCCGCCCTTTTCCTCGTCCTCCCCTTAAAAACCCACGCCTATTTGGAAACCGGCCGTTTCCCCAAAGGGGCAAAACAGACGGCAGCCAGCCTGAAATGGGCAAAGCCAAAGGGAATTCCGATAATGGTCAGGCAAAGACTGGCACCGGCCAGAATATGGGAAATGGCCAGCCATATTCCCGCCAGGATGATCCACAAAAAATTGGCAAGACCGGTTCCCATTATCCGTTCCTCTCCCACGGCCCGGGAATCCACAAGTTCCCTGCCAAAGGGAAATGCGGCAAACCCTGCAATCCTGAAGGCTGCAAAGCCAAAGGGTATGCCGACAATGGTGAGAAACAAAAGACTGCCCAGCACGACCCATAGAAACCAAGCCACAAGTCCGCCGCCGAAAACAAACCAGAGAATATTCAATATCAACGCCATAAAGGTGTTCCTGTCTTTTTTATCAGTTCAATGATCAAAATTCATACCCAGTGTTTTTTCTTAGTCCCAGGGGGCTTAAGAAAAAAAATGATAATAAATATCCGAAATATAAACGATACCGATGAGCCGACCATTCTCCAGCACCGGCAATCGCTGGTATTTATGTTTAACCATCCGGTCCAAAATGACCATCAGGTGTTCATCGGCAGATGCGCCAACAATTTGGGTACTCATCAGCTGATTGACCGTTTTCTGTTTTACCTGCTCTAATGCAATATCAAATTGCCGGGTCCAGTCCACCTCCTCACCATTTATGCCATAGTTCAGAAAATCAGGCCGGAGGTGGTAGAGAATGTCTGCCATGGTAATGATTCCGACGAACATTTGAACCTTATCCAGCACCATGAGGCTGCTGGTCTTATCGTTGGTTTCCCTTACCCTGCCGTTTAAAATCATTTGAATGGCTTTTTCAACCCTAGCTGTGGATTCGATGGTATCAAAATCGGTTGCCATAATATCTTTCGCATATACTTTCACAGAGACTCTCCCGGATAATTTTTCAACATTATTTTATTCATTGTAGTATTCCCTCTTTTTATCCCTCCATGGACGGCCTGTCAAATCAATTTACCCAAAAAAATGGGAATGGAAGCTACAAAATATCAGGGACAATAAAAAAAAGATTTTCTTTTTCTCCATATAATGGTATGGTAACGTGTTTTTTAACCACAGGCTTTTCCCCCTGTGGTTTTTTTATTTAATACATAAGGAAATTCAACAAATGATTTGCGCAAACAACATCACCCTTGCCTATGGCAAGCGGATTCTGTTCAAAGATGTCAATATAAAATTTGCACCGGGCAATTGCTACGGACTTATCGGCGCCAATGGTGCGGGAAAGTCCACCTTCTTAAAAATTCTTGCCAAGGATATGGAGGCCGACTCAGGAAGCGTCTCCGTTGGGCCCCGGGAAAGAATAGCTGTTTTACGCCAGGACCACTTTGCCTTTGACGAAGAAACGGTGTTGCACACAGTGATCATGGGCCATGAAGCGCTGTACAAACTCATGGCAGAAAGGGATGCCCTCTATGCCAAACCCGATTTTTCCGAAGAAGATGGCATCAAGTCCGGGGAGATCGAACTGGAATTTGCTGAGATGAACGGCTATGAAGCGGAACCGGAAGCCGCCATTCTCCTTAACAATCTGGGAATTGCCGAGGCCTTGCACACCAAAAAAATGAAAGAGCTTGAAGGCGGGGAAAAGGTGCGCGTGCTCCTTGCCCAGGCCCTGTTCGGGAACCCGGATATCCTGCTTCTGGATGAGCCCACCAACAACCTGGACATCAAATCCATTGCCTGGCTGGAAGAATTTCTCTTCCGGTTCCAGAATACGGTTATTGTGGTCTCCCATGACCGCCATTTCATGAACCAGGTCTGTACCCACATTGCGGACATTGATTTTAGCAAAATTTCGGTGTACGTGGGCAACTACGATTTCTGGTACCAGGCAAGCCAGCTGAACCTGAGGCAGAAACTATCAGAAAACAAAAAAGTTACGGAACGTGCCAATGACTTGAAAGCGTTTATCCAGAGATTCAGTTCCAATGCCTCCAAATCCAAACAGGCCACCTCCCGGAAAAAACTATTGGAAAAACTCACCATCGAGGATTTGCCCGTCTCCACAAGAAAATACCCGTTTATCAGCTTCAGGCCGGAACGCTCCTGCGGTAACGTGATCCTGGAAGTGGAAGGGCTCACCACGACGATCGATGGTGAAAAGGTATTGAACAACGTGAGCTTTATCGTGAACAACGGGGACAAGATCGCCTTTATGAGCCAGAATAGCGTTGCAAAAACCACGCTTTTCCAGATTCTGACAGGAGAAATGGAACCGGATGCCGGCAGTTTCAAATGGGGGGTCACCATTTCCCATTCCTATTTCCCCAAGGAACACAGCTCCTATTTCACAGGGGATAAGAACCTCATCGACTGGCTCCTCCAGTTTTCCCCCCCAAAAGAGGGCGAAAGTTTTGCCCGGACCTTTTTGGGCCGTATGCTTTTTTCCGGGGACGAAGCCACCAAAAAGATCGACATTCTTTCGGGCGGGGAAAAGGTCCGCTGCATGCTCTCCCGGATGATGCTTGCCCAATCCAATGTGCTGATATTGGATGAGCCCACCAACCACCTGGACCTGGAATCCATCACCGCCTTAAATGACAGTCTGCTCAAATTCCAGGAGGTGATTCTGTTTACCTCCCATGACCATGAGTTTGTCAATACCCTGGTAAACCGGATCATTGAACTCACCCCCGGCGGGGTCATTGACCGCCTCATGACCTTTGACGAATATATTGAAAGCGCCGAAGTTGCCGAAACACGGGAAGCAATGGCTTAAAAAGGCGGCTTAAACACCCCGATCTGACGGGTATCAAAAATCAAAGCAACAAAGGGCATGAAGTTTTTTTCTTCATGCCCTTTGTTGTAACGCGGCACATAACCTAAAAAATTTAAGCAAATAAACCCAGATTTTTGAAAAATATTTTTTATGGGGGATTACCGGATGAATTCAACAGGAAAGGCTAAAAATAGAAAATCAACGCCATGAAAAGAGAAGAACTTGAAAATAAGGATCAGGAACTGATAAAAAAGTTCAGGACAATCATCCACAATAAAGAAAAAAAACCTGCCCCCAAAACATTTCCCTTTGGACTGATTTTTTTGTTCACAGCCTTGATTATATTTAGTTTGCTGCTCCTCAAACAACAGTCTTCAAGCCTTTTCTCAAAGGCACCTGAAACAATATCCCGGGCGCGAATTGTTCCTGTTTCTGCAGAACAACACGCATCAACCCCAGCCATCGTGGAAAAAAAAGCCCTACCCGACGCGCCAAAAGTCCTGGCCCCCCTCCAGAAAACAGTGGCCCGGGAGACTATACTAAAATCATCTGATTCTGTTTTGAGCACGCCAGTTCTTGAACAAGATTCTCCTGTAGAATCCTCCAACCAGGGAGTGCAAGGTGATATGCCTTCGGGTATTCGAATTGAGGAAATCATATCCTGCAGCAGTGTGGTAGATATGCAGTGCAGCAGTCCCAAAATTCAATTTTCCCTTGGACAGGAAGCCACACCAACGATTTGGATGAAGGTGGTTTCGCAGAATCCGTCGTTTACCCTGACCCATGTGTATTATTTGAATGAGCAAAAGTATTGTGAGATTCCCCTGGCCATACGCTATCATCAAATGCGCACCTGGAGCAGCATCACCTTGAGGTCTCCTGACCATATCGGCAAGTGGCGGGTTGAAGTGATTGCCGATAAAGGGGCGAAACTTGATCAAGTCGAGTTTATTGTTGTGAAATAATGCCCTTTATTCTCCAGCTGGATCTGTTTGAACCGATTGCCCGGGATTTATCAATATAAGGTCATTGTACCCAACAAAACAGAATCTGCAAAAGCGGTTGGATTGTTTCATAATGGTTGGGGATGCTAAAAACGAACCTTTTTCATTATATTGCTCAGTAGTTTTTCAAAGCTGAACACTGGGCGATGATAGACATAATCCACAGGGTGAAATGTCAAAGATACAGATATAAATCAAAACTGTTTTCCACTAAAAATTGAAGCTATAATACAAGTCTCTTTGACTCTAAGCTTCTGAAAAAAGCTGAATTGAACGAGCAATGTATTATGTTTCCACGAAGTCTAAACTATGGAGAGTCTTCTCACACTTTAAAAACGCATCAACGACACCTGGATCAAACCAACTCCCAGAATGATTCTTAATCCAAGTTACAGCTTCTCTTTTCCCCATTTTCTTTCTGTATACGGTATCTAAAGTCATCGCATCAAAACACTCAGCCACAAAGAGAATTCTTGAAAGCATAGGAATCCTTAACCCTATCAATCCATCAGGATATCCTTTACCATCAAACCGTTCATGGTGGTGTCTAATAATTTCCATTTCTCTATCCCACAAGCCAAATTCGCCAATAATTTCCTCGCCTATAACTGAATGCTCTTTGATCTTCTCATATTCTTTTTCTGTTAATCTTTCTGGTTTAAGCAGAATATCATCTCTGATACCAATTTTACCAATATCATGAAGCTTTCCGACAAAAAATACAGTATCGAGTTCTTCCTCAGTACATCCCATTGTTTCTGCTATCACATTTGCATACTTAGCGACTCTTTCCGAATGTTCTGCTGTATCCAAATCCTTTGCTGCCAGCGTTTTCATCAATGCTCGGCATGTTGAAAATAAATTTTCATATGTGTTTTCATAGAGAGCAATATTCTCAATAGCAGAAGCAGCTTTCTGGAGAATCAAATCCATCTGGTGAACATTTTTTTCACTGAACGATTGACCTTCTTGGAATATATAAGCAGAAGCGACCCCGAAAATTTTATCCCTGATCTTCAGGGGCACCACCATAAAAGAATTAACCGGTTCATCCAGATGATTATTTTCCCCGAACTTGGACATCAAGAATGGATTTTCATCGGATTTAAGGGAATCAATGCAATAGGCCTTGGCCCTGTCTGAAATATCCTTCCCAAACCGCTTTGAAATGTCCTCATTTTCATAACCTGAGCTTGATTTCGCAACCAAAACAAGGGAAGCCTCTTCCTCGGAATAGATATGAAAGAACACCTTGTCTGCGTTGAGTTCGTCTACTCCAAGATTTACCACCAGATTGAAGATGTCATAACTTGAATCGTCTATTGAAGAAAATTTATCAAAAACATCTGTAGTAAATTTTAAAGACTTAATATGGGCTTTCAGAGATTTTATTATTAAATCTTTTT
>VMSR01000220.1 GCA_013792075.1 Desulfobacula sp. | reverse complement strand
CCCTCACCCCCGGTGAAGTGTTCGGGGAGATTGCCATGGTCGATCCGGGGATGAGAACGGCGGATATCCTGGCAACACAGAATATGAAATACCTGGAATTCAGCTGGAAGGGGATGAAGCGGATCCGGTTGATATATCCAAGGATTGCCGTCCATCTTTACCGAAACCTGGCACAGATTCTCGGGGCTCGACTCAAGGAGGCCACCTCCCAACGGATAAAAATGCCCTGATGAAAAAATTACGCCCATATGAAAGCGCCCTGGTAATTTTGGGACTTTTGTTTTTGATCGGCTTTTTTTCTGTTTTCCCTTTAGGACCATCCATGGTCTTTGCCCAGAATGATGCAGACCTGTTCGAAGAATTGGAACAAAGCATTCCCAAGGCCAAGTCCCCCCACCAAACCCCGGATAATGGCTCGAAAAATGGACCATCTGATAAATCAGACAAAGCCCTTTTTGACGAGCTGGAAAATAAAAATCCCCCCTTGTTAACGCCTTCTTCTGATGCATGGATGGCAAAACTGGGCGAAAATTTTGAGGGCAGCCTGAGGCTGCGGTATTCGTCATTTTTGAATACCCCCGGTGAACAGACCGTCACGGACAGGAATTCCCATGCAGGAGAAGCCCTTTTCAGGTTTGCCACCGGGTCTGGTTCGGATGATTTTAAGATCAAGGTGTCCGGGTGGGCGGAAGCAGGAATTGACAAAAACAATTACCAGGGTGTCTCCCATTGGCCCCAGGACCGGTCAAATGACAGGCGCCATCTTGAACTGAACGAGGTTTATGCAGTTATCAGCGGCGACACGGCAGACATCACTATTGGGAAAAAGCTGTTTAAAACCGGGATCTGCACCCTTTTCTCTCCTTCGGACAGGTTCAGGCCCATGGATCTTACAGATCCCCTGGATCCCAAACAATTTGGCATCTGGCAGGCCAGGGCCGATTATTACCCGGGTGACCATGCCCTCACCCTTGCCATTCTGCCCGTTTACACGGATAAAAAGGTCCCTTCCCCGGACTCAAGATGGTGGGGACTCTTTGCAAATGATCCCTTTATTGGACAGATTCAAAAAGAGGATCCCGATATTTCCCTGGAAAATGTCACTTATTTTGCCCGGTATAAAACCACAAGAAAGGGCTGGGATTTTTTCATGAGTACCCATTTTGGCCCCAGCCCCTATTCAGTGGTAAAACTTGAGGGCCTTACACCCAAAGAAGACATCATCAGCGTTTTTACCCTTGCCGGTGGGTTTTCAACCACCCGGGGAAATTTTGAGATCCACGGGGAAAGCCTTTACAACCTGAGCCGGGAAGACAAGGACCAGGACTATGTGAGTTCTGTGTTTGGATTTACCTATACCTTTGGCGAAACTGCCGGTCGTGTTCATATGGAAGAAATCGTTTTGACCCTTGAATATGCCGGGGAGATCATCCTGGACCAGCAACGGGCAGACACTTATATCATCAGTTCACAGGAAGGGCGCCCCGGTGCCAATGATTTTTTGTCAAAAATTTTGCTGAAATATGACGAAAATCTGGCCTTTGAAAACCTGTTCCATTATGAAATCTCAGATAAGGCATGGATGAACCGGTTTGAAGTTTCCTATCGATTCGGAGCCGGATGGACCGGGACCTGTGCCGTTGAACTTTTTGGGGGCAAGGAGAATCTGGTGCCGGACGCAGGCCGGATAAATTTTGACACCATCAGCTATGCACAATGGAAAGAGAACGACAGGCTTGTGGTTTGCCTTACCTATGAATTCTAAAAAGTTAAGGATATTCTTTACTCTCGCCAATGCTCCGGCTGATCAAGTACATCTGAACATTGCACTGCCCCTTTGATCCTTCCAATAATTCCAGAACCTAATTCCTGCACCATCCAGGCATCTGCATGTTCTTCAGGTATGTGATATGGCGCTTGAAAACCAAGAACACCTGCCGGAGTGAAACCGCTACGAGGATAATATCCAGGATGCCCTAAAACAAAGACCAGTTCCACGCCTGTTTCTTTTAATAGATTCAATCCTTCTTTAATAAGTTTAGCTCCGATTCTCTTGTTTTGAAACTCAGGAAGAATGGCCAGCGGTGCAAGTATCTGTGCTGAAACAGACGCCATGGCTGGAATGATGTTTGCTTTTGTATAGAGGATGTGACCCACTGTTTTTTCACCCTCAATCGCCACAAGCGAAAGAAATGGCATTGCTGTTTTATCATTCAATAGTCCTCTAACAAGTTCAGCGATTTCCGGCCCTTTTTTTTCTCCAAATGCCTTTGTATGAATATTTGCTATTTTAAGCTGGTCTGATGCAGTGGATTTTCTTATTTCAAATGGGTTTTCCGGTCTGTTTTTATGCATGATGGGGTCTCCTGTTATTTATGGCTTTGATTTTCAAAGAAACCGCTTTCCAGCGTTGTTTTTCCACTCGACCTGCACTTTTTGTCTGCCGGTCAGATAAATATGCCAATTCCCGCTTCATTTTTTGGTAGCTATCCAGCCTGTGTTTTCTGATTGCACCTGTTATGAGGCCGTGAAGCACCTGACAGCCGGGCTCATGGGTATGGCTGCAATCGTGAAAACGACATGACTTGGCCAGGTTTTCTATCTCTGGGAACGCAACATTCAAACCACCGCCGTCATCCCAGAATCCGATTTCCCGAATGCCGGGATTGTCGATCACCATACCGCCTTGGGGCATCATGATAAGGCTGCGGCTGGTCGTGGTATGTTTTCCTTTTCCCACATTTTCACTGATTAAATTAGTGGCCTGCATTGTTTTTCCGGAGAGGCGATTGACAAGTGTTGATTTTCCGGATCCTGAAGATCCGACCATGGCAATTGTTCGGCCTTGTGAGAGATAAGGCTCCAATGCAGCCAAGCCGATTGAATCTTTTGCCGAGATACAATGCACCGGGACTCCAACGGCCACAGTTTCCACTTCATAAACATAATGCTCAGGATTTTTATGAAGGTCGGCTTTGGTCAGGATAATGGAAGGCGTCAATCCACAATTATAAATCAGTGTCAGATACCGTTCCAACCGCCGTATATTGAAATCCTGATCAAGACCACAAACGATAAATACTATATCAAGATTTGCAGCGATTATCTGTTCTTTACCCGGCCCCGGACCTTGCTTGCCATGGGTACCGGCCGCCCCTCTGGACAAGGTGTTTTTCCTCGGCAATACTGCAGATATGACGTTGTCGTTCACCAGGACCCAATCTCCTGTGACTGGAAACAGGTGCTCTTTTTGGTGGTATAGCTTTCCTGCTACAGTGGCGAGTCTTTCTGAGTTTCCCCGGCTGATAAGAAAACCATTTTTTCGCACCCCGACAACTCTGGCCGGGAAAATTTTCTCGTTGCAGATATTGTCCAGATGCGTCTGGAAATGGGAATCCCATCCCATTTTTAAAAGCGGTTGGAGAATATCGTTTGTGCAGGCATGTTTTTTACGAATGATCATTGATGGCCACCTACTTTTTATGCAGTTATGATTAGACTGATAGCGTATATAGTATCTGAGAGTAGGGTTGTTGCAGACGAAAGGCGTAACAATAATTGCGGAATCTTACGATAGACGCTATCCGGAAAGGGTCAGAAAAAAATTTAGTTTATTTTTATCTGGACTAAATTAAAAATCAAACTGCCACCGAATGAGTATTACCTTTTGTCGGCAACGATTGACACAATATCTAATAATCTCTTAAACAAAAAAACTCCTTTTAAAAAAGCAGACGAGGAGATTCAAATATCATGGTTTTGCAGGCATTGTCAATTTTTAACCTATCCTTAGGAAATAATCGAGGGTGGTTTTTGTAAATCCGGTATCTGCCAAAAAACAGAAGATCCCAATGCCTTTTATGAAAAACCCATTGAAAAAAGAAGGAACCATGGTAGAATATTCATGTCGTCAACCCTGATCCCTGGGAATTTTATGCTTGGTCTGGCCCTATTATCTTTCAGACCCCACCTTGAAAAAGTTGATGAAGCCATTACTATTCTTAAAGAGATGGTCGATCGCGTAAAAAAAGAGGTCTCAGCCCTCTGAATACCCTGGCGGCTGAGATATGTTCATGGAAAAAACCAGTCAATTTTAAAAAGAAAAAGGAGATATCCCATGGCCACTACCAAGCTTGCAGGCAACCCGATAACCCTAGCCGGCGATTTCCCCGCCAAAGGTGCCATTGCCAAAAATTTTACAGCTGTTCAACAGGATCTGTCACCTGTTTCCCTTGAAACCTTTAACGGGAAAAAAATTGTTTTGAATATTTTTCCCAGCATTGATACGGAGGTGTGTGCCACCTCGGTTCGCAAGTTCAACGAACAGGCAGCCGCCCTTAAAAATACCCAGGTGATCTGTTTGTCTGCGGATCTGCCCTTTGCCCATAAACGCTTTTGCGGTGCCGAAGGAATAAAAAATCTGATCACGGCTTCCTTGTTTCGAAACCAGAGTTTTGCCAAAGATTACGGGGTGCTGATTACAGACGGACCTCTGGCAGGCCTGACCGCCCGGGCCGTGGTTGTTGTGGATGAAGCTGGTAAGATTCTTTATGCCCAGCTGGTGGACGACATTACCCATGAACCCGATTATGAGGCTGCTCTGGCCGCCCTGGCCTGATACCTTATCCGGAAAATTCAGATACAGACCAACTTTCTAAAGGGAGGATCCCAATGAAAGGGTTCATAAAATGGGTGGTGCTGGGTGCAGGACTGCTCCTGGTATTGATCGTCGGGGCAATTGTCCTGATTCCGCAATTTGTTGACGTTCAACAATATAAACCCATGATAGAAGAGCTGGTTTCAGAGCAGACCGGGCGTTCTTTTTCCATGGGAGACGATATAAAACTCTCTGTTTTTCCCTGGGTGGGGGTGAGTCTGTCCGACCTCCGCCTCGGCAACGCAAAGGGATTTCAAGCGCCTGACATGGTGACCGTGAAGCGATTTGAAGTACGGTTGCGGTTTGTGCCACTGCTTTCCCGTGAGTTAGAAGTGTCCACCTTTGTGGTGGATACGCCTCTGGTTTTTTTGGAAAAAGCCAAAAACGGAAAGGCCAATTGGGAAAATATCGGTCCTGTTGAACAGCCCATGAAAGATACGGCAGCAGGAAAAGAAGATCCCAGCCAGAAGGGCAACACCGCAGATCCTGGAGCCGGGAAAATGCCCATTGAATCTTTTTTTGTGGAAAATTTTTCCATTTTAAACGGACTTGTTTCCCATGTGGACCAGGCCACGGGAATAAAACAACAAATCTCCGAGTTTAACCTGAAACTCACGGATATCAGCTTTGACAAGCCTGTCGGGGTGACGCTGAGTGCAAAGCTGGATGGAAAACCCCTATCCCTGGAAGGAAAGGCAGGGCCTCTGGGCAAGGAGCCGGGTAAGCAGGATATTGATCTGGATATGACCTTTAAGGCGTTGGAACAAGTGAGTCTCCACCTTAAGGGGAAGATCCGTCAACCTGCGACTGACCCCAAAATTGCCCTGGACCTGGAACTCTCCCCATTTTCTCCCAGAAAACTAATGTCTGAGTTGGGGCAGCCCTTTCCCTTAGACACAGCCGACCCCAAGGTTCTGGACAAGGTGGCCCTGAAAGCACGGGTTGAGGGCGATGCCAAGGCTGTTTCCCTCTCAAACGGGTTCCTGACCCTGGATGATTCCGGTTTTACCTTTCTGGCAGATATCAAGGCCTTTGATAAACCGGATATCAAGTTTGATATGACCCTGGATGCTATTGATCTGGACCGGTATCTGCCGCCGAAAGAAGAAGGGGAAGGCGGTCAAACATCCGACCCCCAACCGTCCGGGAAGCCATCTGACCAGGAGAGTGCCGGAGCCCAAGCCGTTGTCGGAAAAAAAACAGATTATGCCCCTTTGCGAAAACTTTTGCTGGACGGAAAGATCCGGGTCGGAATCCTGAAAATAGACAATGTCAAAATTCAGGATTTTCTGGCCCGGATAACTGCTAAAAATGGGGTTATTGACCTGGATCCAGTGAGCTTAAGTCTTTACAATGGCAGCCTGGTATCCAAAACCCGTCTGGATGTACGCAATACCGAACCTGTTACACAAGTGACCCTGGATGCCAATGGAATACAGGCAGGTCCCTTCCTCAAGGATGCCATTGGAAAAGAAACCATTGAGGGGACCCTGTCGGCGGTCATGACCCTGGTCCTGGCCGGAGAAACGCCGGACATGATCAAAAAGAGTCTGAAAGGCAAGGGAGAACTCAAATTTGTTGACGGCGCCATTGTGGGCATCGACATTGCCGGCACGGTCCGGAATGCGTCATCTGCTCTGGGTGTGGGCAACAAACCTTCGGAAAAACCCCGGACCGATTTTGCCGAGCTGAATATTCCTTTTTCAGCGGACAAGGGGATCGTCACCATTCCGGGGGCAAGCCTTATCTCTCCGCTCATCCGTCTTGGGGTCGGGGGAGATGCCGATCTGGTGAAGGAAACCCTTGACTTCAGGGTGGAACCCAAGTTTGTGGCCACCTTAAAAGGCCAGGGCGATACCACGGACCGATCCGGTCTGCTGATTCCCCTCCTGGTCACCGGTTCCTTTGACGCGCCCAAGATCCGGCCTGATTTGAAGGCCATGATCGGGGGCGGGGTGCCGGATGCGGAGAGCATCAAACAGATCCTCAATACAAAAGGGGCGTCCACTGGGGATGGAGAATCGGTTGAAGATAAAGCCAAGGGTCTGTTAAAAGGATTTTTTTCAGGTACCAAAGAGTGATGGGGCCTGTAGAACAAGGAGACAAAAAGATGGGAAAACATACAGGTGTCTGGATAATGCTCGGCGTTTTTTTCCTGACGATTGCGCCGGTTTATGCCACAAATTCCTGGTTTGAAAAGGGAAGCGAGACCCTTAAAACCTTTGGTTTGACAAAGGACACTGCTGCAAAGAACGCATCTGCGGCAGGGCTGTCCGTGGATGAGATTGCAGCGGGCTTAAAAGAGGCGCTTCAGATAGGATCGGATACCGTGGTCAAACAATTGGGCGCGACCAACGGGTTTAACACGGATCCGGCCATTCACATTCCCCTGCCCAAAAGCCTGTCCATGGTGAAAACCGCATTGGACAAAATCGGGTATGCTGCTTTGGCCGATGACCTGGAGCTGAAATTAAACCGGGCAGCAGAAGCGGCCACGCCCCAGGCAAAAAAATTGTTTCAGGATGCCATCTCTTCCATGACCTTTGAGGATGTCCAGGCGATTTATAAAGGGGCGGATGATGCTGCCACCCAATATTTCAAAGAAAAAATGTCCCCGGGTCTGGCCAAGGCCATGGAACCTGTGATAGACAATACCCTGTCCCAGGTGGGGGCGGTTCAGTCCTATGATGCGATGATGGGTGAATACAAGGCCCTTCCTTTTGTGCCGGATGTAAAATCCAACCTGACAGGCCACGTGGTGGACAAGGGCATGGCGGGTATTTTCCATTATATGGCCCAGGAAGAAAAAGCCATTCGACAGAACCCGGCCAAACGGACCACCCAATTGTTGCAAAAGGTCTTTAACTGATTTGAATTGAAAATGAGGTGAGTATGGAATTGAAATTTTACGGAGCAGCAGGTGAGGTAACCGGGTCAATGCATCTTTTGGACACGGGAAATGACCGGATTCTTTTTGATTGCGGCATGTTCCAGGGCCGTAGGAAAGAGAGTGCCGAAAAGAATAAGAATTTTTCTCTGGACCGGTCCAAGATCACCAACCTGGTTCTGTCCCATGCCCATATTGACCATTCCGGCAGGATTCCTATGCTCACGGAAAAGGAGTTTTCCGGCAGAATTGTGACCACCCGGCCCACAAAGGGTGCCCTGGAGTATATGCTCTTGGACAGCGGTCATATCCAGGAGTCCGACGCCCAATATCTGAACTATAAATCCCTGCGGTCCTTTCTCTATAACCAGGAGCAGAACAAACAGCAACAGGGTATGACCAACAAAGAGAAAGCCGACATTAAAAAGCTTTTGAAAAAGAGTCCCTATGAGCTGGATACACTGGCCATCGAGAAACTCCAGAAAGCCCATGGCCTTGAGATCGTTACCCCACTGTACACCATGGAGCAGGCCCGGCAGTCCCTGACCTATATCGACGGATACCCCTTTGGCACGCCTGTAACCATTGGAAAGGATACCACGGTGAAATTTTATGTGGCCGGCCATATCCTGGGATCTGCCTTTTCCCTGGTCACGGTGAAACAGGCGGACAGAACCGTCCGGATCCTGTATACCGGGGATGTGGGGCGGTTCGGCAAGCCCATCATCAAGGATCCCACCCTTGTTTTTGACGAGGAAGACCGGGACATTGACCTGCTGATCACGGAAAGCACCTATGGGGACCGGGAGCATGATCCGGTCAAGGACCTGGGAGAGAGCCTTAAAAAGGTGCTGATTTCAACCTTTAAGCGGGGGGGGTCTGTGATTATTCCTTCCTTTGCCTATGGCCGCACCCAGGAAATCATCTATATTCTCCACGAGCTGTATGACTCAGGACAGGTGCCCCGAAAACCCATATATGTGGACAGCCCCCTGGCTTCCAACCTGACCACTGTTTTTGGCGAACATCCGGAAAGCTATGACGAGGATACCCATAAAACCTTCCTTGAAAAAGGCCTGAACCCCTTTTATTTTGACAAGATTAAATTTGTGGAAACGGTTGAGGAATCCATGCGGCTGAACCGGGATGAGACCCCCCATGTGGTCATTTCCGCATCGGGCATGTGTGAGGCCGGCCGAATTCTTCATCATTTGCGGCATAAAATTCATGATGCCAAAAACACCATTCTATTGGTGGGATATATGGCCCAGCACACCCTGGGCCGGCGTATTGAAGAATTGGGAACCGGCATTGTCAATGGGGAGAATTCCCAGGAACCTCCGGAAGTGAAAATACTGGGCAAAACCTATCCCTTAAAGGCACGGGTGGAGAAAATAGGCGGGTTTTCCGCCCATGGAGACAAGCATGAGCTTGAACGCATCATCGCAGGGTCCAATCTAAATGTTAAACGAATTGGGATCGTCCATGGAGAGGCACCGCAAAGTGAGGCTTTTTCAAAGCGCTTACAGGAGCTGGGTTATGATACCTTTATCCCGGCACCCGGAGACACGATAACCATTTAGGCATTTTTCGGTGTGCAGATAAATTTTTATAAGCGTAAAAAGACCTGGCCTGCCAGGTCTTTTTATTATCTTAATATGACAGTTCCAAACCCCATGGGTTGAACCGCCATTTTGCTGCCCACAATATCCTCAATGGTAAAAGGAAACCAGAGCTGGTTTATTTGGGGCTGAGCCGCAAAAAAATGCGTGGCAAATGCGCCCAGAATTTTACTATAAAATGGACTTGCTCTGCCTGCTGAAGCCTCGTCATTAAAATCAATGAGAAACTGGACCCTGGCAAGACCCTCGTCAACATCCATATTGGCGGAGATAAAAGGGGCTTTGGGTTTTTCGTTAAAAAGGGAGATCATGGAGAAATCGCAGGCTGCAAATGCCTTAAGATATGCTGCTGTTTTATCCGGTCCCAGGTCCTTTTGTCTCAGGTTGATACATTTTTCCCGGGCAACTATAAAATTGAGGTTTTTTTCCAGGATATAGTGTTCAAAGATTTGGAACAGGTCACCCGGACCATTTTTTCCATTGAGCTCTGTCAGCTTCCACATAATAAGCCTCCTGTCTTCGGGTTATAGGTCATTATACCTTGCCAGGATGGATTCAAATTCGGGTTGAAGTGTTTGTATGGATTCAAATATGTCCGGGTCCAGATGACTGCCCGCCGCCTGTTCAAGTGTCCGCCAGGTATGCTCGGCTGAACAGGCGTCTTTGTAAGGCCGTTTCGACCGCAGGGCGTCATAAACGTCTGCAAAGGCGACAATTCTTCCCTGGATTGGGATTTCTTTTTTTTTAAGTCCTCCGGGATACCCGGACCCGTCCCATTTCTCGTGGTGGGTCATGGCAATGATGGCGGCATATGTTTTTAACGGGTCCTGTATCCAGGGCAGGGGATTTTCCTCTTCCTTTAGTGCATAAAAGGCTTTCATCCCCTTGGGTTTTTCCAGAAGAATATCAGCCCCGATTTTACAATGGGTTTTCATGGCCGTCCATTCGGTCTTGGTCAATTTGTTTTTTTTCAGCAGGATGGCGTCCGGAATTCCGATCTTCCCCAAATCATGGAGGGGGGCGGTCAGGAAGATAAGATCGATTTCCTCTTGGGAAAGGTTCAGGTTTTGGGCAATTATCCGGCTGTAGTGGCCCACCCGGACCACATGGTCTCCGGTCTCCTCATCCCTGAGTTCGCCGGCCTTGGCAAGGCGCCAGATCAGATCCTGGTGAAGGTGGTCCAGCTGAAGCGTTCTTTCTTTGACCTTTGTTTCAAGACTTAAGTTATGGTAGATGAGTTCATCCTGGTATGACTTCAGGCGCAGGGCACTGGTGATGCGTGCCACCAGGTCCTCATAGCTCACGGGTTTGTTGAGCAGGTCGGTGGCACCCAATTCAAGGGCTTTCCGTTTGAGGTCGCCTTCAGAGTTTGCCGTCAGAATAATAACGGGAATGGTTCGGGTGGACCTGGCCTTCTGGAGTGATTTTAACAGATCAAAACCGGACTTTTCCGGCATGTTGACATCACTGATAATCACATCAAAGGCGATTGTCCTTGTGAGGGCCAGGGCCTGGTCCACGCTTTGGGCCGAAAAAATATTCCACAGGGCTTTTTGTTTGTGGAGCATTCTTTCCATTGCCTTGAGATAATTGTTTTCATCATCCACAAAAAGCAAATTTTGCATTTTTTATCTGAATCCTTAAACCATAAACACATAAGACACATCTTCATGGTGCCATGTTTTCCCCCCTTAATCAACACCAAACTCAGAGGGCTTGAGCAGGCTCAGGTAGTCCACCAGTGCTTTGTGTTTTTTAAAGGCCAGTTTTTCTTGTTTAATAAAAATATTAAAGTGATCTGCCCCGGGTTTGATCCGGGGAAAGGGATCGATCAAAATAGCCTCTTCCAGCTCCCGCAAGACAGTGTACTTGGGCACGAACCCAATGCCAAGGCCTGCAATGGCGCCATTGATGATGCCCCTTATGTGATTGATCTGGATCACGTTTTTCAGGCAGGTTCGTTTTTTTTCCGGAATGGCCGAGATAAAATTTTGCCACCATTCCAGGTGTTTGCCGTTGGACAGGATATTGATGCGCTCAAGATCTTCCAGGGACCGGATCCTGTTCTCCCGGACAAAGGCAGGGGAGGCAATGGTGACGTATTGTTCCTGGAAAAGATAGATTTTTGCAAGGTTTGGTATCAGATGGTCCTTGCAATCAATGATCAGGTCCACCTCGTCCTGAACCAGGGCCGTCTCCAGGTGATGGGAGAAAAAAAAGTCCAGGAGAATATCCGGGTGGGCATCCAGAAAGGCCTTGATATGGTTGATCAGGATGCTGGTGCCGAATTCCACGGTGCTGCCGATGCGGATACGGACCCTGGCCTCTTGTTTGAACCGGGCAATATCCTGATCTGCCCGTTCAATTTCATAGAAAATGCGTTCACAGGACTCAAACAGGGTGAGCCCCGCATCGGTCAAGGCCAGGGTTTTTCCTTTCCTTTGAATCAGGGGGGTGTCAACGGATGTTTCCAGGCGTTTGATGGCATGGCTTACCGCCGACTGGGTGACAAACAAAAGGCCGGCAGCTTTGGTGAAGTTTTTTACCTTGGCAAGGGTGAAAAAAGTTTTCAGGTGATACAGGTCCATGGTTCCCCGCTATATGAATTATATTCATGATAATGATAAATATTATGAATTTTACTTTATGCTGAAAAGGGTTATATTACAAGAAGAACTATCAATTCATATGTGAGAAATAACCGTCAGAACAAAGGAAAATCCCATGGAAAAAGAAATTATATCTGAAAGTTTGAAAAGTCTTGGCATAAAAGAGATCAATAACGGTGCCACAACCGGGGGCAGCGATGCTTGGATTGATAGTTCCGGAAATGAGCTTGTCAGTTATTCTCCCATGGACGGAACCCCCATTGCAAGGGTGGCTTTGGCAGACCGGAAGGCCTACGACAGGGTTATGGCAAAGGCCACCAGGGCCTTTGCCTCCTTCCGGATGATGCCGGCCCCCAAAAGAGGGGAGATGGTCCGGGAAATTGGAAATTGTCTGCGGGAAAAAAAGCAGGCCCTGGGCACCCTGATTGCCCTTGAAACCGGAAAAATCAAGGCAGAAGGATTGGGTGAGGTCCAGGAAATGATTGATATTGCCGATTTCGCCGTGGGCTTAAGCCGGCAGCTCTATGGTTTGACCATGCACAGTGAACGGCCGTTGCACAGGATGTATGAGCAATGGCACCCATTGGGGGTTGTCGGCATTATAACGGCCTTTAATTTTCCCTGTGCCGTATGGGCATGGAATGCCCTGATCGCAGCCGTATGCGGGGATGCCTGCTTGTTTAAGCCCAGCTCAAAAACCCCATTGACCGCCATTGCCATCCAGAACATTATCGCGCCTGTGGTGGACAAATTCGGGGCGGACGGGATTTTTAACCTGATCATCGGCTCCCGCAAGGATGTGGGAGAGCCCATGCTCAACGATACCAGAATTCCCTTGATTTCCGCCACCGGCAGCACTGCCATGGGAAAACACGTGGGTGCCGTTGTGGGTGAACGCCTGGGCCGGACCCTGCTGGAACTGGGGGGAAACAATGCCATTATTGTGACCGAAGACGCTGACATGGATATGGCCGTCCGTGCCACCCTGTTCGGGGCCGTGGGCACTGCCGGTCAGCGGTGCACCTCCACCCGGCGCATCATTGTCCAGTCATCGGTCAGAGCGCTTTTTGTATCCCGGCTTGTCAATGCCTATAAACAGGTTCCGATCGGCAATCCCCTGGATGAAAAGACCCTGATGGGACCCCTGATTGATGCAACAGCCGTGGCAGACATGGACCAGGCCTTAAAGGCCGTTTGTGAACAGGGGGGCGAGATTCTTTATGGGGGAGAGCACATCGTTGTGGAAGGTCTTGAAAACGGATTTTATGTGACCCCTGCCATTGTGGCGGCCCAAAATCATTTTTCCATTGTCCAGCAGGAGACCTTTGCGCCCATTCTCTATATCATTGAATATGAATCCCTGGACCAGGCCATAGAATTGCACAATGCTGTGCCCCAGGGCCTTTCCAGTGCCATTTTTACCGGCTCCATGCATTCCCAGGAGCAATTTTTATCCCACAAAGGATCGGACTGCGGCATCGCCAATGTCAATATCGGAACCTCGGGCGCTGAGATCGGCGGGGCCTTTGGCGGAGAAAAAGAGACCGGCGGCGGACGGGAGTCCGGGTCCGATGCCTGGAAAATTTACATGAGACGCCAGACCAATACCATTAACTTTGGCCGTGAACTGCCCCTGGCCCAGGGTATAAAATTTAATATCAATTAAAGAATATCACCGGAGAAAAATAATGAGCAACAGCATATTCAAATTACCCCCAGCCTATAATGAACCCATCAAGACCTATCTGCCGAAAAGCGCAGAAAGAAAGCTTCTGGAACGAGAACTGGCACAGCAGATGGATCATCAGGTAAAAATCCCTTTAATCATCAACGGAAAAGCGATCCATACCCAGGAGACGGGAAGTGCCAGATGTCCCCATGACCATGGGCATATCCTGGGAACCTTCAGCAAGGCGTCGGACAAAGACATCCTTTCGGCCATTGACGCGGCCCTTGCTGCCAAACCTGCCTGGGAAGCCATGGCCTGGCAGGATAGGGCTGCCATTTTTCTCAAGGCCGCAGACCTGATTTCCCAGAAATATACCTATAAGATCAATGCCGCCACCATGCTAAATCAGTCCAAAAATGCCTTCCAGGCCGAGATTGACGCCACCTGTGAACTGGTGGATTTTTTAAGGTTCAATGTGGGTTTCATGGAAGAGATTTATGGCAATCAGCCTGTTTCCGACAAAGGCGTCTGGAATCGGACCGAATACCGTCCCCTGGAAGGCTTTGTCTTTGCCCTGACGCCTTTTAATTTTACGGCCATTGCCGGCAACCTGTGTACGGCTCCTGCCATGATGGGCAACACCATTGTCTGGAAACCGGCTTCCACAGCGGTTCTTTCAGGGTTTTATCTTATGGAGATTTTCAAGGAAGCGGGCCTTCCCGACGGGGTGATCAATTTTATTCCCGGCAACGGGTCTGCCACCGGCAAGAGGGTCCTTGGCCATAAAGATTTGGCCGGCATCCATTTTACAGGGTCAACCCGAGTGTTCCAGACCTTGTGGCAGAAGACCGGGGAAAATATTGCCGCCTATAAATCCTATCCCCGCATTGTGGGGGAGACCGGGGGCAAGGATTATATTTTCATGCACCCGTCCGCAGACATGGACGCCGTGGTAACCGGTGCCATCCGGGGGGCCTTCGAATACCAGGGCCAGAAATGTTCTGCCTGCTCCAGGCTCTATGTGCCCCACTCCCGATGGGATATTTTCCAGGAAAAACTGAAAGAAAAGCTGGCAGAGATTAAAACCGGCAGTGTCCTGTCCTTTACCCCTTTTTTGAATGCTGTTATTGACGAAAAGGCCTTTGATACCATTGACGGCTTTATCAGCCGGGCAGAGGCGTCTGACAAGGCCGATGTCATTGCCGGCGGCCAGCGGGACAAATCCTGCGGGTATTTTATCGAGCCCACCGTGATCCAGGCAAAGGACCCGTTTTATGAATCCATGACAGAGGAAATTTTTGGGCCGGTGTTGACAGTTTATGTGTATGTGGACGAAGAGATTGAACAGACCCTGGACATTCTGGACAAGACCTCGGTCTATGCATTGACCGGGGCTATTTTTGCCCAGGATCGCGGGGCCATCGCCCGTCTGACCCAACGCCTGACCCATACGGCCGGCAATTTTTATATCAATGACAAGCCCACCGGTGCCGTGGTGGGCCAGCAGCCATTCGGGGGGGGGCGGAAAAGCGGCACCAATGACAAGGCCGGCAGCCTGCTCAACCTGTTGCGCTGGACATCTCCGCGCACCATCAAAGAGACATTTGTACCGCCAAAAACGCATCAATATCCGTTTATGGCTGAATAAGCAGGGGGGCCTGAATATTTTTTTGCGGTCTTAAAATATTGCTTAATAGTTTCAGCCTTTTCTGTTTTTTTCACCGGGTGGTGGAGCCGTGGATACCGGTCCGGCTGGAACTGGCAAACCTCTATGTTTTTATCGGCAGCATCGCCTTGACCGGACTGATCTGGGGCGTGGGGTTTGCCATGTTTATTCTCCAGGAGGGGGAAGCGCAGATTCAGATCCTGATGGTGCTATGCACCATCGGGCTTTGTTCCGGGGGGGTGGTCGCCTATCTTCCCTTTGTATGGCTGGCTGTTGCCTTTGATCTTTTTATATTGGGTCCGGGTATTGCCTGCATGCTGGTCAATCAACTATCCTTGCCCCTGGCGTCACTGGTCAGCCTTTTTTGTGTTTACATGGTGTTCATGGTGTTCATGGTGTTCAGGGGGAACCAAGAATACTGGGATGCCCTTGAAAATGAATTCCTTTTGGAAGCAAAGACAAAAGACCTTGAACGGATCAGTCAAAAAGACGGTCTGACGGGCCTGTATAATCGCAGATATTTTGACACGGCATTCGAGCTGGAGTGGAAGCGGGGCATTCGTAATCAGACCGGGATAACCATGATGATTTTCGATATTGACCATTTTAAGCAGGTGAATGACACCTTCGGACACCTGGCAGGGGATAAATATTTAAAATTGACAGCAAGGCTTCTCAACCAGGTGTTTCAACGGGAAACCGATATGGTTGCCCGGTATGGAGGGGAGGAATTTGTGGTACTTCTGTCGGAATCGACCCTGGAAAATGCCCTTGACCTAGCTGAACGGGTGCGGGAAAAAATGGTCGATTCCGTGCTGGCATTTGAAGCCCATTTTATCCGGGCCACCGTTAGTATAGGTGTGGCCAAATTAATTCCCCAGACATCCGGGGAAAGGACGATTTTGATTTCAATGGCCGATTCTGCCCTATACGCGGCAAAGGAAAACGGCCGGAATCAGGTCCGTGTGTTTGACAACAATTGCCCTCTGAACCCTCAGGCTTCGGCAGTCTCTTTTTAGAGGGCTATTCTTTGTTCTTTGCAATCACCCAGATAGCATGGACAATCCCGGGGATATATCCCAGGAGGGTGAGCAGGATGTTGAGCCAGAAATGTTTGCCAATACCCACCTGCATGAAAACACCCATGGGGGGAAGAATAATCGAGATAAGAATTTTTATCAGTTCCATAAGGATGCGGGCTCCAATGATTGTTTGAAATTTATCTGTCGTTTATACCTTTTTTTTACACGTCCAGAAAGAAAAATAATGAAAATATTGGACAATTGTTATTTGGGGCTTACCTTATTTCCCAATTTGTTTTTCGTATCCGTATATCGGATATAATTTTTAATTTCCGGCACGGGGTCAGCACAGCTGACAATGGGCCGGCCGCATATCAGAATCACGGACAAAACTGGTTCTGGAAGGAAGAAGATCATGACTGAAATCATACAATCCGGGGATACCATTGCCGTAGACTATACAGGGAAACACGAAGACGGAAAAGTTTTTGATACCTCCGAGGGCAAAGCCCCCCTGACATTTACCGTTGGGACGGGGATGCTGATAAAAGGATTCGACACCGCCGTCATTGGCATGAAAAAAGGTGAATCCAAAACCATCACCATTCCGCCGGAAGAGGGGTATGGCCTGAGAAACGAAGACGCCTATGTAGAGGTTCCCCGGATGCATTTTCCCGAAGACATCCCCCTGATTGAGGGCCTGCAGCTTGAACTCCAGGATCCTGACGGCCGCCCGGTTCAGGCAGTGGTCGCAGAGATCGGCGAAGAATCCGTTAAAATGGATATCAACCATTTTCTTGCCGGAAAAACCCTGATATTTGATATTACCATTGCCGATACCGGCCTGACGCCCCCTCCGGCCCACAATTGCGGGTGCACATCCCATGGACATGGTTGCGGATCGGATTCAGGCGGATGCGGATCTGATTCAACCGGTTGCGGGTCCGATGAAAAAGGCAGCTGCGGTTGCGGCTGCTGATCCTTTAGGAATCTGCAGTCATCTGGGTTCTGTTTTGAAGGGGTTTTCAGAACAGGAGCCCAGCCAGCATTTTGGTGCCCACCCCATAGAGCAGGAGGGCAAAAATTTGTTTGAGCCTGTCCACGGGCAGGCTGTGGGCAAGCTTTACCCCCAGGGGGGCTGTCAGCACGCTTACGCTGGCAATCCCGAGAAGGGCGGGCAGGTTGATATAACCCAGGGAATAGGCGGGCAGGGCATCAAGGCCCCATCCATTGAAGAGATACCCGATGGTGCCGGCCACGGCAATGGGCAGACCAATGGCGGCAGATGTGCCGATGGCGTGATGGACGGGAATATTGCACCAGACCATAAAGGGAACGGACAGGGTTCCCCCGCCGATACCCACAAGGCTTGAGACCCCGCCGATGACATTGCCCGTGGCAAACATGCCAAGGGGTCCCGGCAATTCTCTGGTGGGTTTTGGCTTTTTGTTCATGAGCATCTGGGTTGCCACTACATAGAGGAAAAGACAGAAAAAGCCCTTTAAAAATCCCGTGGACATGGCTGCTGCAAAACAGGAGCCCAGAAAGGTGCCGGTAAATATGCCGATGACAATGCGGCGGACCACTTCCCACCGGACAGCTCCCCGTTTGTGGTGGGCCATGAAACTGGAAACAGAGGTAAACATAATACTGGCCATGGAAGTTCCCAGGGCCAGGTGCATGAGGACCTGTGCGGGCACGCCCGTAAGGTCCATGATATAAACGAGCATGGGGACAATGACAAGACCGCCGCCGATTCCGAGAAGTCCTGCCAGGAGACCTGCGATTGCCCCGACTGCGCAATAGGTAATAAGAAGGGTTAACATTGTTGAGAATGGTTTTCCTTTTTTTTGGGGTTTAAACAATTAAAACTGCGGTATCTGTATTACACTTTGGGGCTTTGTCCGTCAATATGATTGGGGTCAAATGTATCCCTAAATCCAAATTTCTCCAGAACCCCATGAGAATCAAATCTTGCAAAAATAAAAATTGATGGCTATCTATAGACAAGGACATTTATTTTAACTATTACTGAGCTTGCCAACCGATTCCCAAGGAGAACACTATGGTTCCGAACATAAAAAAAAATACTCTATCCCACAGATCTTTCCGATAATGCCAAACATGCCTTTCGGTATGCTGCCGATCTTGCATTGAAATACGATGCCATGATCACCATCTTGTATGTTATGGAGGATATGAACTATACGGTTGAATTCCAGGTGAGAGGAATGCTGGGCGCAAAAGAATGGGATCGGGTCAAAGCAGAAAAGCGCGACCATTTAACCCAGAAAATAAAATCAAAGATTGAAGACTTTTGTCAGCTAATGGATTCAAAAATTGATTCCTGCCGCCTTCTGGTTGAGGATATTCAGATCGTAAATGGAAATCCGACAGAGGAGATCCTTAACACGGCAAAGGATATCAATGCAGATATGATTGTTATGGGCAGTTACGGATATAATGCGCTGCTGGATGCCCTCATCGGCGGAACCACCAAAAAAGTAGTGAAGAACAGTGAAATTCCCGTGCTGGTTGTGAAGCTCCCTCGAGAATAATTTGTCCACGGGAGGTTGCCCCGGCTATTGAAATGACAGTATTTTTTTGAGGAATATATGCATGGATAAACATAAAACCTTGATTCTTGCAGTGGATGACAAACCCCAGAACCTCCAGTTTTTGGGAAAACTCCTTTCTGACAATGGGTATGAGGTGGGCATCGCCCAGAGCGGACAGCAAGCCTTGAATTTTGTAAGAAAAAATGAACCCGACCTGATTCTTCTGGATATCATGATGCCGGAAATGGACGGGTATGATGTGTGCAAAAGCTTAAAATCCGATTTTGGCACCCGGCATATCCCCATTATTTTTATTACCGCAAAAACCGATACCGATGATATTGTCAGGGGGTTTGAGGTGGGTGGGGTGGACTATGTCACCAAACCCTTTAATTCTGCCGAACTTTTGGCAAGGATCAGAACCCATATTGAGATGAAAATTTTAAGGGGGCTTTTGCCCATGTGTTCCCAATGTAAAAAAATCCGGGATGATGAAGGGTTCTGGAAACAGGTGGACTCTTACCTTGAGGCCCATTCCCAATTGACATTTACCCACGGACTCTGTCCAGACTGTATGGACACCCTTTACAGGGACGCCAGCTGGTACAAAAAACGAAATTCATAACCCGTAATCCTCTGGGGTTTCCAACAGATTCTTTGCCGTTCCAGGCTATTTTCAACAAGAATAATTGCTTTTTTCAAAGATTGCGTTATGTTATGCAAATAAAAACTAACCCGAACTTTGGAGTG
>VMSR01000246.1 GCA_013792075.1 Desulfobacula sp. | reverse complement strand
ACCTGGCCCCAAGGCAAACTCACTCTGACAATGAGTTCAAACCGGGCTGTGAAAAAAGATTTGCTACATTTTATGGATGCGTTGCAAAAAGCGGCTTAAAAAACAGAGAACTTTATTTCAGATTTTATGCAACGTTAGGGTTATCCTTAACAATCATAAAAATCAGTCGGGAGTATAGACCTGGTATCTAAGTTTTACAAGGTTTCCCGGGATTTTTTTAAAGAAAGTAATTTAAATCTTTCCCGGGAAGAGGTATAATAGCATTGTATTCAAACAGATCATTTTTTAGACCGGTTTTATGTATTGTTTTTTTGACAAAAACCCTTAAGTCCGATCAGTTTAGAAGCGTTTGTTCCAAAAGAGGGTGTCAATCCATTAAGATCCGGTTAATGTCCAGGCCGGAAAGGGGGCGTGATGAAGTTTGAAAAAATATTAAACCCGGTTGACGGGTCAAAACACTCTTTGAATTCAACCTTGGCTGCCATTGAGCTGGCAAAACAATTTAAGTCCAAGATTGTGCTTTTGCACTGCCACAGCCGTTTCCCCGTGGTATTGTCAGAGCCCTATTTCCAACAGGCAATTGATGAAATCATGGAAGCATCGGAAGAACTGGTAAAACCCTTTGAAATCCTTCTGGAAAAAAGCAAGGTGGCCTATGAGGTTCGGATATTGGAAGGCCTTCCGGGAAGTACGATTTCCGATCTTGTCAAACAGGAGAAGATGGATTTGATCGTCATGGGATCGCGGGGTGTCTCTAATTTTGAAGGATTGTTCCTGGGCAGCGTGGCCCACCAGGTGCTTCATAAATCCGAATGCCCTGTGTTCATCGTTAAGTGATCGCCTTTGTACGCACTTGTATCCTTGCCCAAGCCAGGATACAAGTGCGTAAATAAGCGTTGGGGAGACGATCCCTTATGCCTTGAAAAATTGGGCCATACCCTATTTTTTTTCCCACCCGGGAGTATCAATTGGCTCTCCCCCCCCCCAGGCGAGGGCCATTCGGAAGCTTATCCAAACTTTTCCCCAGGAAAACAAAAATCGGCTCTTCATAGTATTTAATCCATAAACTCAGATGAATAGTTACGGCCAGTGACCGGGAAAGGATGGTTTTTTTAAAAAAAACCGGGGGTGTTTGCCCAGGGATGAAAACATGAAAACTATTTTTTTGGGTGGTGATTGACATATCGACCGCTATTCGGTAGAGAGACCAACAGACTTTGTTTTGAAATTTGTTGAAACAGCGTTATGTTGAACTGATTTTTGGAGTTCCAGGACCGAGCGATTTCTGCATACTCAAGTTGTGTTCAGTGGATCACAATTGACCTTTAGAACAGCACCCGGGAGGAAAAAATGTACAACAAATCGACGACAGGCAATCTACCCAATAAGACTCCGATCAAACCAAAAATCGGCATGGTTTTGTGCCTATTCACGGCCATCCTATTCTGGATGCTGGTTGCGGCGCCGTTTCTGCAAATAGCTTCGGCCGCCCCGGGCGAGGACACGTACAATAGGCTTTCAGATGCAGCAAATGGTAAGACGGATGCTTCTGTGTTGGAAAATCTGAATGTGGAATCCAGAAAGTTTGAATGGTCGACGGCACCAGAGACACAATTTGTCGGTAATTTGAGACTTATCAAGAACAGAAATAAAGACGGTTCCACGGCAGGCGCCAGCGTCTACCTGGTGAGAAAGCTTACCGGTGATCTGCTGATCCTTTCTGTTCCGGAAAACATGGAAAAATTGGATTTAGCCTCTCCCTATGCCAACCTGGACAAATCCTTTGAAAGCAAGAACCTGTTTAAAGTACGAACAATAGAAGGAACCATAGCCGGGGATACCTATACCTTTGCACAATTGATTGAAAAACCTGAGCAATTGGCCATGGACCGGCTGTTCAAAATCTGCATAATTCTCATGTTGTTCTTTGTGATGGTGGGAATGGGCATGACCCTGACGACCGAAGATTTTGCCCTGGTTTTTCTCAAACCCCGGGGGATCATCATCGGTCTGATTCTTGTTTTTGGGCTCATGCCTTTGCTGGCAATGGTGATAGGACATGCCCTCGGATTTTATGAGACCTATCCTTTTATTTTTGTTGGGTTAATTTTGATTACAGCAACACCGGGTGGGGTGACTTCAAATCTGATGACCTATTACGGCAAAGGCGACCTGGCCCTCTCGATTTCATTGACCTCATTTTCCACGGTGCTTTCCATTGTTTTTACCCCGCTGTTACTGGCTTTGTACTGCGCGAACATGCCCGAGATATCGATTCCTGTAAAAGTGGTTGTTCAGACCATTATGATTCTGGTTCTTATTCCGCTGCTGATCGGCATGCTGTTTCGCTGGAAGTGGCCGCTTGCAGCCAAAAAAGCAACGCCTTTCTTCTCTGCCCTTGGCATTATCGCCTTGCTCGTATTGATAATTGCCGGAATTTTGAGCAACCTGAATATTTTTGTGGATACAGCGCGTTATGGGGTTGCATTTTATGGGACCATTTTTGCCATCACCATGATCGGAATGCTTCTGGGCATTGTCTTTTCCAGGCTGTTTGGGGTCGATAACTACCAGGCCCGGGCTATTTCAATTGAGACGGGTTTGCGGAACAGTGCACTTGCCATGACCCTGGCGCTGTTGATCCAGGATTCAATGGGAGATTTTTTCAGCTCCATGTTTGTGACCGCTGGAATTTTTGGATTGGTAATGTATGTGGCCGGGGTGATTTCAATTTATCTGTATCAATATATTCTGCCGGTTGCGGCAAAGACCGAGGCAAAAACCGAGGCGCTCTAGGAAGCAGACAACGAGGCCGGCGGTTGCTTTTTTTTTAATGGAATCCAGATGAGCGCAGATTCAAAATCTTTATGATCTGCGCCATCTGCGTCCCGCTCCGGCATTTTTTTTATTCCGTTCAGACACAGATACCTTAAATTCGGCTGTCATGGGAACCGGGAGTATATTGTCCTCAGGGCAATCGCATCTAGCTTTTTAATAACCAGCCTT
>VMSR01000285.1 GCA_013792075.1 Desulfobacula sp. | reverse complement strand
GCAGGACCAGAATCCATAACAGGATATCAAGGGTTTCCGATCCTTGCTGTCGGACAATCCCATGGGCGGCAAGCAGAAGTGCTACCAGTATCAGCCCTTCTTCCCGGGCGGATTGAAGTGCGTACCAGAATGCTTTTCCTTCGACTTGTTTCGGTGTTCTGAAAAAAGGCAGGTTCTTTGTTACAAACCCAAACAGAACCGCCTTGGCAATGGTATGGGACAGGGAAAGACCTGCCACTGCAGAGGCCAGCGTCTGGGCAACCGTTGCCGCCACCCGGCTTCGATAAAGATAAAACATCTTGGCCATTTTAAACACAAAAAATGCCAGGGGAACCGATGACAGGATCACCATGGGCGGGTCAATCTTGAGCGGAAAATAGATCATGCCCAGGGACCAGACAATGGCGGCAAAGGTAAAAATCAGATTGATGCTGTCGGCCAGCCAGGGCAACCAGCCTGCTATGAAATGGTAGCGCTGGCCATAGGTCAGCCAGCTCTGGCCCTTCTTCAGCAAAGCCCCGGAATGGTGTCTCATGATCTGAACCGCACCATAGGCCCAACGATACCGTTGTTTCTTAAAATCGATAAAGGTATCGGGCATTACGCCCCGGCCATAGCTTTTGGAGGTATAAAGCGCCTCATGTCCTTTTTCAAATATTTTCAGTCCCAGTTCGGTGTCTTCGGTGATGCACCATTCTGCCCACCCGCCAACCTCTTCCAGCACAGTTTTTCTCACCATGGTCATGGTGCCGTGCTGAATAATGGCATTGCGCTCATTGCGGGTGACCATCCCAATATAGAAAAAACCGCGATATTCCGCAAAGCACATGGCCTTGAACAGGTTGTCACCATCATCCCGGTAGTCCTGGGGCGCCTGGACAATCGCTACGCTGGGCTTTAAAAATTGCGGCACAAGATCCTTCAACCAGTTGGGCGTCACCATATAGTCGCTGTCAATGACAGCGATCACATCAACCCCGGGTGAAGTTCTGGCCAGACAATAATTCAAGGCGCCTGCCTTGAATCCGGCCAACTGATCCTCGTGGAAAAAACGGAACCGATTGCCGAGCGCTTTGCAGTGTGCCGCTACCGGTTGCCATACGGCCGGATCTTTGGTGTTATTATCCATCACAATGACTTCATAGTGAGGATAATCCAATTGCGCCAGGGCCGTTAGGGTTTCGATCATCATTTCCGGCGGTTCATTATAGGCAGGGACATGTATGGACACCATGGGCAGCATCTCGTCCGAAACCTGTGTCTGGGTGAGGGGGTGCCGCCCTCCTTCCGTCCAAAGGGCTTCAGCCCATTCGTGGGCCTCTGTCAACAGGACTATAACAACCCCGATAATTCCCAGGAGCATCAGAAAACCGACCAGGATGCTGGACACCGTTAAATATTGCTGGGAATAATCATAGACAATCCAAACAGCACCGGTGGCGGCGATAAAGGCAATGGATGCCAGAAACCCACGCCCCCGTTTCCGGAGGGTGCGGCTGTCAATGAGCAGGAGCATAAAAGCAATAATGGCAATCACCACTGAAATACCGGACAGGGTGCGCCATTCCGGCACGTCAATAATGGGGGATGTGAAAGGAAATTTAGGCTGACGCGCCACGTCATAGACCCCCCAGTAAGCACCCACCGATCCTTCATTTCTTCTTTTCCAGGGCTGATCAAAGGCTTCCATCACATAATAAATGTACCCCAGGCCCTCTGCTTTTTTAATGAAACGGCGCAGAAATGTCGCTTGATTGGCAACAGAGGCCACGGCTGATTTGCGCACCCGGCCGTTGCTCGGCCAGCCCACTTCTGCAATCACCACAGGTTTCCCCGGAAAGGTCTCTTCTAAAATACTAACATGCTGGATAACGTAATCCACCGACTGATCCAGATGAATCCCCTCCCAGTAAGGCAGCATGTGGGTGGCGATAAAATCGACATGGTCCGCAAGCTCGGGGCTTTTAACCCAGATATGCCAGGGCTCAGCCGTGCTCACAGGGATATCCAGCGCTTTTTGCACCCGCTCAACATAGGCGGAAAGCTGCTTGACCGTCAGATCATGCCGATACAGAACCTCATTCCCAACAATCACCCGAATCACATTCCGATAGTTTTCCCGGGCCAGCCGAATAACCGTTTCAATCTGCTGCTCATTGGCCTCCAGGTTTTTTCCGAGCCAGGCCCCCAGGGTAACGTTCAGACCATGCTTCTGAGCCAGGGCCGGGATCTTTTCCTGTACAGCTTCCACTGAATAGGTTCGTATGGCGTTGGTCTTGTCCGCCAGAAGTTTGAGATCTCCGTCGATTTCCTTTTCAGTGGGAAACCGTTTTTCCATAGGGTTGTTCCAGGCCTGCATGGGAGAAAAGGAAAACCCCTGGATACGGTTGGGCCATGGGGGTTCTATCTCCGGCCGGTTCAACAGGGACCAGAAGCTTATGGAAACCACCGCAATGGCAATGCAAATGAGGATATTAAGTCTTGTCATAAATCTAAGTATTATAAAACAAAAGGATAGTTTTTGTCAAGAAAAGTATGGCCTGCAAATTTTTTAAGGACAAAGCGCGTCCAATCACTTGCTGCGGTCAATGACAACCTCAAACTTATCAAAGCGGATTGCGGCATTCCGGCCGGCAGCGATCAAATGAAAGGAAAAGGCATTTCTTGCCACTGGATTCTCAAAATCGAACTGAAGCCGAAACGACTCTCCTTTCTTGAGCAAAGGAAACCCGGGATGGGAAATAGACCCTACCTCTTTTTCAAACTGCCGGAGGATTAGGGTTGGCTGTATGCCTTCCGGTTCTGCAGCCGTTACCTGCAGAAGAATGTCCACATAGACATGGGAATTTTTGGGAAAAGAAAGATACTGGGCGCCGGTGAGATTATCAATCCACTCATTCCGGATCATTTCCGGCAGGGGGCGGATTTCTCCATTGGCAAACTGCAGAACCAATTTTGGGGTGGCCGTGTTGAGCGTGTTGTCAAGGGCGGTCGCCAGTGCAAACAACCGTTGACCGGTTCCTTCTTCCGCTACCTCCCTTGCCGCGTGGGGACCAAGGATGCCGGAATTTCGGCTCAGCAAGCAGTCATAATCCCTTGTGCATTCGTAGAGGTTGTTTTCTTTTGTCTGCCAGCGGAGTTTTCCGGAGGTATAAGAAACCATTTCCCGGGAATTTTGATACTCACGGAAAAGACTTCTGCCGATAACGTCCGGCGGCAGGGGCAGGCCAAGATAATCAAGAACGGACACTTCAAGGTCCACAAGACCATAGCTGCCTTTTTTCAGGTGCGGCAAGGCCTGCTGTTCCGGTGCAAACACCGCTGCAAATCCCCAGCTGCTGTACCAGTCCGCCCCTTCCGCGCCATGGGATTCATCAGAGGTAATGATGACGAGGGTGTCGTCCAGGATGCCGTTCTGGCGGAGTTGTTTGATAAATTGACTTACGGCCTCGTCCAGCTGGGCAACTGCCGCAATTTTTCTTGAACCATACCGGGCGATCATTTTATCGGTCGCGTCAAAGGGTTGATGGGTGGCCACCGTCAGCAGGGTGAGGAACCAGGGTTTACCGCCGGCCTGGAGAGTCCGGATATACTTGTCGGCACCGACAAAGAAATCTTCATCCGTTGTTCCCCATACAAAATCACTATTGGTTCTTTGTGTGAACCATTCAACGCCGTGCACCTGCTGGAACCCCATGGTCGGCATGGCCTTGTCCTTGTTCATAAACTGCAGCGGTGCGCCCTGAAGATAATGGGTTTCCCACCCGTTTGCCCCAAGGATTGCCGGCAGGCACTGTCTGGCCCGTTCCGGGTTGAACTCCAACTCGACCGCCTTGGTCAGGGCATATGAAAATTTACTAAAGTCTCCACAGCAAATGGCATAAAGGCCCCGGATGGTTTGATGGCTGTGGGCAACAAAGTCGGGAACCAGCATGGCACCGCTGATGCCGGCCGATAATTTTTCCATCTGGAAGATCCCCTCTGGGACCTGCATTTCCTGCCGTATTTCCGGTAAATATATGCCTGAAATGCCTTCCAGAACGACAAAGAGTATATTTTTTGCCCGGCCCTGTTCAAACAATGAAACTCCGTTTAGATCCGCAGTCCTCAGACTTGGAGGCAGCTCCCCGGGGACTATGGTTTCCCCGGAAGACCAGGCGGTTCTTAAAGCATCCCCCACAAACCAATGCAGGGGGTTGTATCGGGCAGCAACACTCCGGCTCTCACCGGTCCTGGTGAGAACATCGTGGAGCGGTAAAAGCAGGAGGCCGACCCCAAGGAAGGCAATAAAAGCCTTTCTGCCCATCCCTTTCAACGGCACAAGAATGCCGAGAAACGACAGAATCGCCAGACCAATGGCAAATCCGGGTTGGGCAAAATGAAAACCGGCCAAGCTGTTTTTCAAAAATCCGGAGTCTGCAACAAAGGCCAGGTCCTGCCAGGACGGCATCCGCTGGACCGCGACCAGCAATTCCTGGGACATGACCTGAAAGAGAAACCAGAGAACCAGCATCAAAGCTCGCAACAGCCGAAAGCTTCGCCAGGAGATACATGCAAACAAAAGCCCCACGCTAAGGTCTGACACCAGACCCGCAGGTTCTGTTATCCCCTGAAAAGAAAGGCGCCAGCCTGCAGGAAAAAAACAGGCAGAAAGAAAAAGAAAAACAAACAATCGTCGGGTACTCACAGGTCTACACTCCCTATAAAAAAAACCGCACACCCGGTCAGGGTTGGCTGGGAAGTGTGTACCACAACGCGAACAGAATTGGAAAATGTTTTTTGCCAATTTATATTGGCTATTGGGGATGAATATTGTATAGATCCTGTATGGCAAACACGGATAAATTAAGGGCAAAAACAATGGAAAGATGCAATTGGGTAACCCAAGATCCACTGTATATCCAGTACCATGACACCGAATGGGGGGTTCCGGTTCACGATGACCCAACGCTCTTTGAGTTCCTTATCCTGGAGGGCGCCCAGGCAGGTCTTTCCTGGATCACCATATTAAAGAGAAGAGAGGGGTACAGAAAGGCATTTGCCGATTTTGATCCCATAAAAGTGGCCGGATTCACCCCCAAAAAAATTGACCAGCTGCTGGGCAATCCGGATATTATCCGGAACAGGCTCAAGGTCAATGCTGCGGTCACCAATGCCCAGGCCTTTTTAAAGATACAGGAACAATTCGGATCATTTGATGCCTATGCCTGGCAGTTTGTTGACGGACGGCAAAAGGTAAACGCCTTTACCCGGGAGGATCAGATGCCTGCCACCTCAAGGGAATCCGATGCTTTCTCAAAGGACTTGAAGCAGCGGGGCTTTAAATTTACCGGATCCATCATTGTCTACGCCCATATGCAGGCCACGGGCATGGTAAATGACCACCTGGTGTCCTGCTTCAGATACCACGAGGTTATGGAGACTTCACCATGACCCGACAAAACACGCCCCCCTCCCCCGGCCCGGCCGTGGAACACGGGGCCTGGGCAGGCAGCTTCAAATACCCGGACACCACAGGCCTGGTCCATCTGCCTGTATCCGGATTTCCTTTGAATTGTTTCCGGGAAAAACGATGGTGCTATGCCGGAATCATCCATCCGGATATCATCTTTGGGTGTGCCGTGGTTCACCTGGGATATCTGACCTCTGCCTTCTGTTTTGGGTTTGACCGAAACAAAAGGCAGATGCTTGAGCACACGGTGGTCTGGCCGCCCCTGGGGCAGGTACGCTTTGACCGGAACCCGGAAAATGGAACCTGCCGGTTCAAAGGCCCGGGAAAATTGCTTGAAATATCCAGCGGACCCGGGCCGGGAATCAAAAAGATCCAGGCTGACTTCACCTTCTCAGGGCAACGCATCCAGGCCGACATGGATATCCTGCCGCCAGCATCGGGCATTGATTCCATGCATTTTTTCATGCCCATGGATGCCGATGCCCACGCCTTTACCACCAAAATTGCAGGTTTGCGGGCCAAAGGACAGATTCTCCTCAATGGGACGGCCCACACCCTCACACCCGATGACAGCCATGTCCTGTTTGACTGGACCCATGGGACCTATCCCCGACAAACATTCTGGAACTGGGCCTGTGGGGCAGGCATTTCCCGGGAGGGATCGCCTCTGGGATTCAATTTTTCCGCAGGCGTTTATGAAAACAAACTCCTGGAAAATGTTGTCTGGATCAAGGGAGTTCCCGAGCCCGTGGGAAGGGTTGACTTTGCCTATGATGCCGCCAATCCAAAAACCCCCTGGACGATAAAAAGCCGCGACGGCCGGATCAACCTCTTGTTCACCCCCGAAGGAATGCGAAAAGCCAATGATAATTTTTGGATCATCAAAAGCCGGTTTATCCAGCCCTGCGGCAGATTTTCAGGCAGCATAGAAAGCCGGACAGGGGATAGGATTGTTCTGGACGAAGTGGGCGGGGTTACGGAAGAACATTTTGCAAAATGGTAAAAAAAGGAATGAACCCATGATTCTCGTAACCGCCAATCAGATGCAGCGAATGGATCACAAGACCATCAATTCCTATGGCATCCCCGGCAGGGTATTGATGGAAAATGCAGGGCGGGGGGCTGCGGACATGTTGGCCAGGCGATTGGGTCCTCTGGAACCGAAGAAGGTTGCCATCCTTGCAGGAAGAGGAAACAACGGCGGAGACGGATTTGTCATTGGCCGGTATCTCATGGAAAAAAGGATAAGAACCACAATTTTCCTATTGTCCGACCCGGACAAGTTAACAGGGGATGCCAAGGCCAACTATCTCCTGGCCCAGAAACTGATGGCCCACACTCCGGGGTCGTCACTCATTGAGATCCCGGATGAGGCGGGTTTTGCCCGTCACAAAGCCCGGCTTGTTCACCAGGATATATTTGTGGATGCCATTTTCGGCACCGGGCTGAACACCGATGTCCGGGGCCTATTCAAAGAGGTGATTGATCTATTGAACGGGTCTGGGAAACCTGTTTTCTCCATTGATATCCCCTCTGGATTAAACGCAGACACAGGCCAGGTATGCGGTGTGGCCGTAAAAGCAACTGCCACCGCCACCTTTGCCTTTGCCAAGGCCGGCCATATTTTTTATCCCGGCAACCTGTATACCGGAGACCTTGAAATAATTGACATCGGCATCCCCGGATTCATTGTAAAAGAGGAAGATCCCAAACTCTTTTTGATGGAACCTGAGGATATTGCCCCTCTGTTTTTGCCCAGGAACCCCCACAGCCACAAGGGCAGTTTTGGCCACCTACTGGTCATTGCCGGATCTCCAGGAAAAACAGGGGCAGCTGCGCTTTGCGCCAATGCCGCCATGCGAAGCGGGACAGGCCTTGTCACCCTGGGGATAGCCCGGAGCCTGAATCCTGTCATTGAATCTCTGGTCATCGAACCCATGACCGTACCCCTGCCCCAGACCCCGGACGGATCTTTGTCCCAAGAGGCCTTTGCCCCCATCCAAATTCTTTTAGAGAACAAACAGGCAATGGCACTGGGACCCGGGCTTGGGACAGAGCCCTCGACAAAAGCCCTGGTCAGAGACCTGGTGCAGCAGACCAGCGTACCACTGATCATTGATGCCGACGGCCTCAATAGCCTGGTCGGCCACCTGGACATCCTCAAATCCAGAAAGGCCCCCACAGTCTTAACCCCCCATCCGGGTGAAATGGCAAGGCTTGTTGGAAAAAAAATTGCAGAAATCCAGGCCGACCGACTGGGGATCGGCACCCGGTTTGCCAGGGAGTATAAAAGTGTCCTGGTCCTGAAAGGCGCCCAGACCCTTGTCTGCTGCCCTGACGGAAAAACCTTTATCTGCCCCACGGGGAACCCCGGCATGGCCGCAGGCGGAATGGGAGATGTGCTCACCGGCATGATTGCCGGATTTATCACCCAGGGGATCCCTGCTGAGGCGGCTGCCATGGCAGGGGTTTTCATCCACGGCCTTTGCGGTGATTTCCTGGCAGGCAAGGCCCGGTTCGGATTTCCGGCCTCGGACATGGTTCCCATCATTCCCGCCATCCTCCATGGCCTCTTACCATGAAAAAAATCATATCCCTGACATCTGAACAGACCCTGGATCTGGGCAGGCAAATTGGTCAAGCTATTATAAGCCCCTTTGCCATTGCCCTGAAAGGAGATCTGGGATCGGGCAAAACCACCCTGGTCCAGGGCCTGGCAAAGGGCCTGGGCATTGGGGATGACTATTATATCACCAGCCCCACCTATACGATTATCAATGAATACCCGGCCATGAAGATTCGCCTCTGCCATCTGGACCTTTACCGCCTGGGAAGTGCAGATGAGCTCGAATATATCGGGTTTGACGACCTTGCAGGACCCGATGCCGTCATTGTGGTGGAATGGCCCGGATTCCTGGAAGAGATGCAGTTTAAGTTTGACCTTGAAATAAAATTCGAGTTTGATGCAGATTACAACCGAATTATATCCCTTTTCCCCTCTGGACAGACCGGTATAAATCTGGTAAGCAAATTGTTTTTATAAATTTTAACCTACTAAAATTCTGGAGTTATTATGGCCTTAAGAGTACAAAAATACGGCGGTACTTCCGTGGCAGATATAGACCGTATCGCCAAGGTTGCCGACAGGGTACAAAAAGCCTACGACAAAGGAGATCAGGTGGTGGTGGTGCTCTCTGCCATGGCAGGTGTCACCGACAATCTGATCGCCCTTGCACGACAGGCGTCAGAAAACCCTGACAAAAGAGAACTGGATGTGCTGCTTGCCACGGGGGAACAGACGACCGCCGCCCTGCTTGCCATGATCCTTAAATCCAGGGGATACAAAGCCAAATCCTTTCTGGGGTTCCAAGCAGGTATCCACACGGACAAGTCTGCGGGCAAAGCAAGAATAATGAACATCGATTGCAAGAATATTCAAAAGGCCCTTGATAGCGGAAGCATAGCGGTCATGGCCGGATTTCAGGGAACGGATGAAGACGGGAACATCACCACCCTGGGCAGGGGAGGTTCCGATACCTCGGCCGTCGCCATTGCCTCTTCCCTGAAGGCCGATGTCTGTGAAATCTTCACCGATGTCGACGGGGTTTACACCACGGATCCGAGGATCTGCAGTGCTGCCAGGAAAATCGCAAGAATTTCCTATGAAGAAATGCTTGAAATGGCTATTTTAGGCGCCAAAGTGCTTCAGATCCGATCGGTTGAATTTGCCAAAAAATATAATGTGCCCGTACATGTCCGGTCATCATTCAATGAGGAGGAAGGAACAATGGTCATCAACGAAAGTGCTGATATGGAAAGTGCCATCGTGTCGGGCATTACCTGTGATATGAATGAAGCAAGAATCACCATGAAACGGGTACCGGATCAGCCCGGCATCTCTGCCAAGATATTCAGCCCCCTGGCCAAGGCGGAAATCATGGTGGACATGATCATCCAGAACACCCGATCCGGCGGAGAAACCGAACTGACCTTTACGGTTACCAAAGACGACTTTAAACGGGCCTTGGAAATATCTGAAACTGTGGCCAAAGAAATCGGGGCCGAAGAAGTGCTGACAGCCACGGAAATTGCCAAGGTCTCGGTGATCGGCCTGGGAATGAAAAGTCATTCCGGTGTTGCCGCCATCATGTTCGAAGCCCTTGCCTCGGAAAATATTAATATCCGCCTGATTTCCACTTCCGAAATCCGGATCTCCTGTGTCATCCTGGCAAAATATGCAGAACTTGCAGTCAGAACCCTGCACACTGCCTTTGGACTGGACAAGGAACAATAAAGGAAAACCAAAAGACCCGGGAGAAATCTCCTGCCCGGGTCTTTTCTTAGCCCCTATTGCCCCAGGGCTGTCTCAATTTCCCGGACCACCCGCTGGGCTGCCCCTGCAGGGTCCGCCGCATCCCTGATGGGCCGGCCAATGACGATGAGATCACTGCCCAAGCGGATTGCCTGGGCCGGGGTGGTCACCCGTTTTTGGTCATCCTTTTCAAGCAGGCTCCATTCCGGCCTTATTCCCGGTGTGACCGCCAGAAACTTTTTGCCGAATTCCTGTTTAATCGCGGCCACTTCCCTTCCGGAACAGACCACGCCGGCACATCCGGCAGCCTTGGCCATGCGGGCCCGGACAAGGACCAGCGCATTGGGATCTTTCACAAACTCTTCCCTAAAGCCGCCTGCTTCAACCATCCCTGCATCGTTGTCCGTCAAAAGGGTCACCCCCAGCACCCCGGTTTTTCCCCTGCCTCCTTCCACTGCCATTTCAAGCATCCGGGCAGATGCGCAATGGACAGTGACCAGGTCCACCCCAAGCTCAGCCACCCGGCCCATGGCCCGCTTGACCGTGGCGGAAATATCATGGAGCTTTAAATCCAGAAAAATTTTAGCCCGGCTCAACTCCCGGATCATTGCCACCACCGACGGTCCCTGGTCAATAAAGAGCTCCAGGCCGATCTTAAACATCCCCACATGGTTGTCCAGAAGCCGGACATAGGATGTGGCCTCTTTGATTGAGGCAAAATCCAAGGGGAATACCATATACTCCTTACCTGTTTTCTGCATAAAACATCCTTCCCAAGAAAGGTCATAAAATTGGGATCATACCATACTCCCAATAACTTTTCCCAGGACAAATCAACCCGGCCCGTGGAAATGATACCACTTTTCATCCACCCAATAGTTTGATATACTTTTTTGACCGACATCTTATGCAAGACAATATTGGGATACGAGACGCACATGACTTTTTTCAATCTTCTCCTTGTCGACGACGAAAAGCCGTTTGTTGAAACGCTTGCCCAACGGCTTCGCCGGAGAGGATTTGTCGTGAATTGTGCTTTTTCCGGGATAGAGGCGCTGAACCACCTCGATAACAACAAAACGATTGACGTTGCTGTTATCGATTTAAACATGCCGGGTATTGATGGTCTCGAAACAATGAAAAAACTCAAAAAAAAAACACCTGCTTGTGGAAGTCATCCTGCTCACGGGCCATTCTACAATTTGTTCTGCCGTTGAAGCAATTAAATTTGGCGCCTTTGACTATTTAACAAAACCCTGTGACATAAACCGCCTCATCTCCAAAGCAAGACAAGCTGTTGCCAGGAAAGAAGAACGGGAAGCCAAAATTTTTGAAGTAAGAACAAAATTATATATCACAAAACAAGAACGGGACGAACTGATATCCCAGATACTGAGACCGGAAATACCAGATCAATTTTAGGACCAATATTAAAATATATTTGAATCTTTGAATTGAATCTGATAACAAAGACTATCCATCCCTGATAAAACCAGTAATTTAGTGCAATCACGATTGCAGTGAAAAAATGGGTTACACAACACTTTAAACAGGTTGATATATGTTAGATAATCTATACCCGGAATCCGTGGAAGAATCTGGAAAGTTTCTGCGATTAACCCTCCAGAGCATTTCAAAGCATGAGCTTCCGTATAACCCCATCACCTATGCAGTGTGGTATGAATATGCCACAGGCCGGAACGAGCAGTTAATCCAGCATATTCAGACCCTGGAAAAAGACAAGGTTGATGTCTCATTTGAAATTGTACTCACTTTGTTCAGGACATTTATTGCAGACAGTCAGATGCTCCTGACAGAAAAAAAGGCCCGTGAATTCCAGACGATTCTCGGGCAGATGACCGAGCAGCTGGGCAATTCCGGCAGCAAGCTGGATGACCGGGGCAATACTTTAAAAAAATATGCCAGAAAGCTCGACCAGACCACTTCCCTGGAAGCTGTTTCAATCATTGCCAAAAATATTGTATCGGAAACGGAAGCCGTTGTTGCGTCGGGCCAGACCCTGAAAAAACAAATGGATGCAACCACCTCGGAAATCGACACCCTCAAAAAAGAGCTGGAGGGGATAAAACAGGCGGCGAAAACCGACATGCTCACCGGCCTGTTAAACCGAAGAGGACTGGACGAAACCTTGTCAAATGCCCTGGAAAATTCCCTTGATAACAACAAGCCTTTTTCCATAATACTTGCGGATATTGATCACTTTAAAAAGGTCAATGACTCCCATGGCCATCTCATTGGGGACAATGTGTTGAAGATGCTGGCCAAACTTTTAAAGGAACATATCAAAGGCAAGGATATTGCGGCACGTTTTGGAGGGGAAGAATTTATCATGGTCCTTCCCGATACACCTCTGAAAGGCGCCTATGTCTTGGCCGAGCAGATCCGCATGAGTCTGCGCAACATGAAGTGGACATCCAAGTCTTCGGGTAAATCCATTGATGCCATCACCATCTCCCTTGGCGTTGCCCAGTATAAAACCGGTGAACCGGTAAAATCCATGATCCAGCGGGCGGACAATGCCCTGTATTTTGCAAAGGGAAACGGCAGGAACAAGACCGTAACCGAGCTGGATATTCAGGAAGCCTGATTGGCCAGACATGGCAAAACCAGGAAAAACACAGAAGGCTTTAAATGGAAAAAACAAAATACACCTTAACCATGCTGGTTGAAAACGAACCCGGGGTTACCGCCAGGATCACAGGCCTGTTTGCCGGAAGAGGGTATAATATTGAAACCATCTGCGGTGCCCCCACGGCAAACCCGAAAATGTCCAGGATCACCATCACCACCCATGCAAACCCCCTGTTGTTTGAACAATGCATGAAGCAGATCAAGCGCCTTGTCAATGTCATAAAACTTCGGGATATGACCGGAGAGAATGCTGTCAAAAGGGAGATGGCACTGATCTGCGTCAAGGCAAAACCGGAGAACCAGGCCAGGATAAAAAAAATATTGACTGAATTTAACGGCAAAATGATGGATGAGGGCTCCCAGCAATATATTTTTGAAGTCACGGGAGATGAAGGCGCCATTGATCTCCTTCTGGAAAAACTAGACCCCTTTGGTATCAAAAAACTAAGCCGATCCGGAGTTCTGGCCCTGTACAAGGAATCCTAACCCTCCATTTCACCCACGCGCCCTTTCCTGCCCGAAAAAAGGACAAAGGGATCTGGATTGATTATCTGGTATGCCTGGTAATTGGTAAGGGCAAACCCATTTTTTTTCCAACGAATATTGGGCCATTGATTCAGACCATGGGCGTCGGATCTTTCTCCCAGAATCTGATTCATTTTTTCTCTCATGGCCTTAACCTGCTCCAGAAGCGATTCCAATGGATTCTCAGCAGCTTGTCCCTCCGACGGTTTTGTCAAAGATCGGGGGAAGGCAAATAGAACAGGCGGATCCGAAACCTGCGATGCAGCACCCCCAGATCTTGTATCCTTCACTGAAATATTCAGCTCCGATTTGTCCCTATCACTTTCGGCCGGCCTTGCTGCCAGGTCAATCTGCTGGATGGACCCCACATTTCCGTTTTCAAATAAGAACACCCCCGACCGTTTCAACCGCCCCTTTAGGGTATTCTCCATGGAAGTCATGTCAAAAAAAGTGAGGGCATTTTCCAGGGAAATAGCTCCGATACCGGCATCTTTCAAAGATATCAGCCGGTCTTGACCATTTTTGTCTTTGGTCCATACGGAAAGCTTGGAAAAAACGGCGTCATTTTCGTCAATCCAGTGATTCTGGTCCCCGTCCAGTTCAGCCAGCTCTTCAAACCCATTGCCAGTTCCGGGTCCAAACAATTCAGACCCGTCATTGATTTTCCCGTCATTGTTTCTGTCAAAGGCCAAAAAACCGCTGCCGGGCGAGGCAAAACTTATCTTTTCAGTCTTCCCATCAGCGTCCAGATCAAATTCGAAGCTGGCATCCGATAATTGGGGCAGGCCCCCATCCAGACCGATGACAAGGGGATCCGTAAGCACGACCCGTTCTTTCCAGGTCCGGACAAGGGTTTCCTGTTCTGTTTTGGATAAAAAAGCCCTGTCCATTGCAATATCAAGGGAAAACCCAATGGTCCTGCCATCTTCTGTGACGACCTCTCCGGCCGAAGCAAAGACCATCTGCTCTTCTTGAAAATAAAATTCTGTCTGCTTTATGGATATCTGCATCCCCCCTGACAGACTTTGAAAAGAAATAGAACCCTCATTCATGGGGAGTCCGGGATGTTTGGAGCCAGTGTCCATGTGGACAATTTCCCCCCGGGCAAGCTGCCGGACCACCACATCCCTGTCAATCACCCCTCCCACCAGGGCTTCCACCATTTTCTCCTGTTCAAAAACATGAATTTCACCGGTGACTGCCGATTGGACAACGGATTTAGAAACGATAGTGCCGGTGTACCCCGACTGGTATTCAACCTGTCGGTCCTGTGAAATACTGACCCGGTCCACCACCATGGTGGGTAAAAAAGATTCCACTGTCCCCATGGATACCGACCGCTTACGGGAAGATCCTGATACAGTTCCAATTAAATTTGTCCGGGATTCTTCTTTCAGCAACAGATCCATTTGTTCAGAAAAATTACGGGATGTTATGGTAAGTCTGGCATCTGATATTTTCACGATGGATTCCCTCCATGGACTTTTTTTGTATACAGATATCCGTCGACATTCTGATGAAAAAACTTAACCCTGAGGACCGGAAACATGAATATGTGGTCAAAACCGCCAGATAATAGTTGAAACCTTTGGAGCATTAATGATATCTAATACTATTTCCCATATGGACGATACTACGAATGCACATGATCTATCAGAGAACTGAACATATTCCTGCCGGTCAGATGAAGGCAGACAAAAATGCGACCGGTATATACCAGGCTTATCTTGGCACCTGCCTGGGGGTGGCGCTCTATGACAAGGCCCATAAAATAGGCGGGTTGATTCATATACTTTTGCCCGAACCTCTGGGATCCATGGGCGATCAATTCCCGGAAAAATATGCTTCCACAGGGATTCCCATGCTGCTCGACCAGCTTATCCACCTGGGAAGCGCACCAAAGCATCTGAGGGCCACCATTGCCGGCGGCGCGCTGGTAGGGCCGGTCTCCCAACAGGACATGGGCCTGGATATCGGCGGCAGATCTGCCGACATTGCCCAGGCCATTTTACAAAGTCATGGCATTGAAATTGTAAATTCCGAAACCGGTGGTTTTTTCACCTGCACCCTTGAATTGAATATGGAAAGCGGTGAAACCGCCATCAAGCCCGCCTGGGAAGATACAGGCAATTTTCAGGAGAACTTTTCCCGGCCCACCCTGGATGATATTAAAACAACCATTGAACACATAAAACCCATTCCCCAAACCGCCTTGAAAATCTTCAGAATGTTCCAGGATGGCCGGTATGACGTCTCAGATATCACCCAGGCACTCTCCCAGGACCAGGTATTGAGCGGTCAAACCTTAAAATTATGCAATTCCGCCATGTTTGCCGGCACGGTTAAGATTGATACCCTTAAGGAGGCTGTTTTACTCCTGGGAGAGGAACTGCTGGTGAAATCCGTTATCACCGCTGCTGTGAAGACCTATTATAATCAGACCGGCTCCTCTGGATATTCCCTGTGCAGGGGGGGCTTGTTTTTCCATGCCGTGGGTGTGGCCATAACTGCGGAAAAGCTGGCGGAAAAAACCGGTAAAGCACCTGCAAAAAATGCGTATACCGCAGGACTTCTCCATGACATCGGCAAGGTAATCCTGGACCAGTACATCTCCGATCGTGCCCCGCTTTTGTTCAGAAATTTAAGCATCGCCAAAGAAAGCTTTCTTGCCTCGGAAAAAAAACTGCTGGGCATCACCCATTGTGAGGTCGGTGCTTTTCTGGCAAAAAAATGGCAGTTTTCCGATGCCCTGTCCCAGGTCATCGGCCACCACCACCTCCCGGAAAAAGCAGAGAGCCACAAGGATCTTGTCTATATCGTCTACCTCGCTGACCTTTTAATGGAAAAATTTCATGCCGGCCATGAACTTGAAAAAATGCAGCAGGAGAGCATCGGCCATGTGCTGAATCATCTCGGACTCACCCTGGCGGATATCCCGGAATTAATTGATGCCATTCCCATAAATATCATCACCAATAACGAATAAAGGATGGTGGATAAAAAAACAATGACCCATGCAGATAAACATCAGCAGCTAAGAGACCTTCCGGGAGTGGACCATATTCTTGAGCTTATTAAAACAGACGACCGGTTTTTCGAGCTCCCCAGGAAGGTGATTCTTGAATCCATCCGCTCGGTTCTGGAAAAAATCCGCCAGGATATCCTTGGGGAAACGCATCCAAAAATTGAAAATAAAGATATCATTGATCAATCCCTTGAATTGGCCGGAAGAAAAATCAAAAACAGACTATTTCCGGTAATCAACGCCACGGGTGTGGTGCTTCACACCAACCTGGGCCGGGCACTTCTGTGTGAGGATGCCCTGGAAAACATCCAGGCCATTTCCCGGTCCTATTCCAACCTGGAACTGAACATTGCCACGGGCAAACGGGGAATCCGGTATACGGCTGTTGAAGAATTGATCTGTGAGCTGACGGGCGCCCAGAGCGCCATTGTTGTCAACAACAATGCAGGGGCAGTGCTTCTGGCCTTAAATACCCTGGCCCAGGATACCGAAGTTGTGGTTTCCCGGGGGGAGCTGGTTGAAATCGGCGGGTCCTTCAGAATACCCGATGTCATGACCAAAAGCGGCTGCCGCTTAAAAGAGGTGGGCACCACCAACAGGACCCATTTGCGGGATTATGAACAGGCAATTACAGAACATACAGGACTGTTTCTCAAAGTTCATGCCAGCAATTACAAAATAGAAGGGTTTACCGCCAGTGTGGGACTCGCACAACTTTCAAAACTGGGCAAAAGAAAGAACATCCCGGTAATGGAAGATCTCGGCAGCGGAACCCTGATTGATTTTTCCGCCTATGGCCTTCCTCCTGAACCCATGGTTTCGGATTCAATCGCAGCCGGGGCAGATGTGGTCACCTTCAGCGGAGACAAACTTTTGGGAGGTCCCCAGTCCGGTATCATTGTCGGACAAAAACAGACCATTGACAGAATAAAGGCCAATCCCCTGACCCGGGCCCTGCGCATTGACAAACTCACCCTCGGGGCCCTGGAAGCCACCTTAAAATTGTATCGGGATGAAAAGCGGGCAATCCGGGAGATTCCCACCCTGAGAATGCTGACCATGTCCCATGAACAAACCTGCAAAAAAGCCAAGGATCTGCAAAAACGTATTCTGAAGGCCGTTGATACCGCAGCCAGGGTGGAATTGGCGGACCTTGAATCCAGACCGGGCGGGGGGTCCTTCCCCGAACTGAAACTGCCAACCCTTTGTGTCACCATAAGCCCCCGGGATATGTCGGTTGCACGCCTTGAAAAACATCTTCGGCTATCATCGCCTCCTATCATCGGCAGAATAGAGGGAGATCGCTACATCCTGGATCCCCGAACCATTCAAACCGGACAGGAAGAGATTATTACAACAACCCTTGAAAAAATATTGTTAAAAAAATGATACATAAATTTGCTTCAAAGGAAATCCATTTTTTAAAAGCCGAGTCGGACGGCCATTCCATAAAGCCGCCGGCAACCTTTTTCTCAGATCTTCTCCGGGATCAAACCGTTCAGATTGAAAGATTGAACGCCCGTCTTAAATCCGCTGACATCCCTGGAAAAGATTTTATCTGCGCCGTGGTTCAGATATCCGGAGCTGTTTCTGAAAAGACAAAAGAAAAGGCCAAGGATGTGTTTGAAGCCTGTTTTGACTCGGTCCTGGACAAAGAAAGGGGGCTCTGGGAAAGTCTGGATGATACCGCCTTTGCCCTGGTTTTCTGGGATTATGTCAAAGAAGAGAATGCCACCCGCCTGATCTCTCTGCTCAAGGAAAAAATATCTGTTGCCCTAAAAGCCGATATTCTGATGGGAATCGCCACATTCCCCTTCTCAGGCTTTCAGCGAAACGAAATCCTGGGCAATGCCCTCAAGGCCATTGACCATGCCGCCTTTTTCGGCAACAACCATCACATATATTTTAATGCCGTCTCCCTGAACATCAGCGGCGATAGGCTTTATCAGCTCGAGCTCCATGACCAGGCCATCCTTGAATATAAACGCGGCCTTGAAGTAGAGCCCAAAAATATAAATCTTCTCAACAGCCTCGGGGTCTGTTACGGGGTAATCGGCGAAATTGAAAAAGCCAGGAAAGAATTTGAAAAGGCCATTGCCATAAACCCGGTCGAGGTGATGGTTATCTATAATATCGGTCTGATCCATCGGATCAATGAAGACGAAGACCGGGCTATTCTCTATCTTAAAAAAGCCCATGGCATAGACCAGAATGTATATGAAATTGAGCTTCTTTTGGGACATTTGCTGTTTAAACAGGAGAAATGGAGACAGGCCCTGCCCTATCTTGAAGCGGCAAGCCGTTTGAATCCCACCTCCAGCATGGCATTTCGAATGAAAGGAGAAATTTTTCTGGACAAACTGGAAAAAAAAGACCCCCAAAGGGCAGGAATTGAATTTAACCAGGCCGTGAAACTCAACCCTTCAGATGCCATTTCCCTTTCCGGCTATGCCCAGTCCATGGCGCTTCAGAAAAAGAACCTGAAAATTGCGCTGAGCTTTGCCAGCGAAAGTGTGGCGCTTGAACCGATGACCCCCTTGTTCACAACCCGCTTAAAACAGATCCGAAAAATTTGTGACCAGGCAGATGTCGTTCTGGAAAAAAGCAACCAAACCATTAAATCTGCATAACCAAAGGGCAATCCATATGGAAAAGATAATTCAGCAATCGGTTGAAGAGAGCATCCGGGTCAAACAATTTTTTTTTAAAACAAAGACAAAAGCCATTGAATCCTGTGCCAGGACCATTGTGGCCGCACTGAAAAACGGCGGAAAACTTCTCCTGTTCGGAAACGGTGGCAGCGCCGCCGACTGCCAGCACATAGCGGCTGAGTTTATCAACCGGTTTCAAATGGAAAGGCACCCCCTTGCTGCCATTGCCCTGACCTGTGACACCTCTGTCATCACCAGCATCGGCAATGATTATTCCTTTGACCAGATTTTTTCAAAGCAGGTCCAGGCCATTGGGAAAAAAGGGGACATTGCCCTGGGAATAACCACCAGCGGCAACTCTCCCAATGTTATCCGGGCAGCCGAAAAAGCCAAAGAAATGGGGCTGACCCTCATCGGATTTTCCGGAAACAAAGGGTTGCTAAAGGAAATCGCCGATATACCCTTTTGCGTGGACTCAGAAACAACGGCCAGGATCCAGGAGGTCCATATCCTGCTGGCCCATATTTTATGTGATTTAACAGAAAGGCTTTTCTTCAATGAATAACCCCCCCCTTGATTTCAGCCAGGTGAAGACCTATTCCATCAAGGACAGAAAAAGCCTGGGCAGCAAAGATGCCTTTGCTTCTGTCTGGAAGAAAGGCGGCCGGTTGCCAGACTTTTTAGCATCTCTGCCCGCCATTCTGGCAGGAAATGATATCAAAGCTGTCATCCAGGCCATAGCCCTGGCCGCCCGGAAAAAAAAGCAGGTTTGTTTTGCCATGGGCGGCCATGTGATCAAAACCGGCATGAATCCGATTATCATTGATTTGATGGAAAAAGAAATCCTGACCATGATTTCCATGAACGGGTCAGGCATCATCCACGACCTGGAGGTTGCCTATACCGGCAGTACCTCTGAAGATGTGGCTGCAACGCTGAAAGACGGCAGTTTCGGCATGGCAAAGGAAACCTCTGCCCTGTTGAACCAGGCGATCAAAAATGCGGACAAGCAATCCATTGGTCTTGGCCGGGCGGTGGGTGAAATGATCCTGGCCGAAAACCTTCCCCATAAACATCTGAGCCTGAATGCAGCAGGCGCCCGGTTGGATATCCCGGTCACGGTCCATGTGGCCATTGGCACGGATATCATCCACATGCACCCAGACTTTGATGCCGGTGCCTGCGGGGCTGCCTCCCACAGGGATTTCAAACTCTTTGCCGCCCAGGTTGCAGGTCTTGAAAAAGGGATCTTCATCAATGCCGGATCAGCCGTGATCCTGCCCGAGGTTTTTTTAAAAGCCGTCACCCTTGCCCGGAACCTTGGGGCTTGCCTGGACGCGTTTACCACGGTTAACCTTGATTTTATTCGCCACTACCGGCCCATGACCAATGTGGTCAACAGACCCACCCTTGGCAAGGGAAAAGGGTATGCCATTGTGGGCCATCATGAAATTCTCATCCCCCTTATAGCGGCCGGCGTCATCGAATCCTTGTAAAAATTACCTGGATTCCCCCCTTAGTGACTTGAAAAACACTGATTAATCCATTATATTAGTTTGTTTATTAAACTTTAAAAAAGGTATGAGGTTATAAATTGCCAATTTACGAATATACATGCAACGCCTGTAAAAAAGATTTTGAAACCCTTGTGATGGGAAGCTTTAAACCCCAGTGCCCTTCCTGCGACAGCCAGGACCTGTCCCGGCTCATGTCCGCCTGCGGATTTGTGTCCAAATCAATTGGTCCCGGCGGCGCGCCCCAGGTCAGCAAGTCTGCAGGTTCATCCGGCTGCGGCAGCTGTGCCTCCAGCAACTGCGGCTCCTGCGGAATGGGATAGGGTCCATGAAAAAAAACATACGTATCGGCACCAGAGGAAGCCAGCTTGCCCTGTGGCAGGCCCATCATATAAAATCCAGCATTGAAACGCTGTTTCCTGAAATTGGGGTGGATATCATCACCATCTCGACCAAAGGAGACAGGATCACGGACCGGCCCTTGGCCCTGGTGGGCGGAAAAGGGCTGTTTGTCAAGGAAATCGAAACAGCGCTAATAGAAAATGAGATCGACATTGCCGTCCACAGCATGAAAGACATGCCGGGGCAATTGCCAGAAGGACTTGTCATCGGCGCCATCCCCGAGAGGGAAAATCCTTACGACATCCTGATTTCAAGACAGAACAAACAATTGGCGGATTACCCTGCCAATGCCAGAATCGGCACCTCCAGTCTTCGACGGGGCTCCCAGCTGAAAGCGATTCGGCCCGACCTTGAAATCCTGTCCATCCGGGGCAATCTGGATACCCGGATCAAAAAGCTGCAATCAGGTGAATACGATGCCATTGTACTGGCCGCCGCAGGACTTAGACGTCTGGGACAGGCCAATGAAATCACCCAATACCTGGATGAAACCATTATGGTTCCGGCCGTGGGCCAGGGTGCCCTGTGCATTGAAACCCGAAAAAACGATGCCAAAATTGTACCAATTATGGAAAAGCTGGACCACGGTCCCACTCGGATCTGCGTGACCGGGGAAAGAGCGTTCCTTAAGCAGATAGAAGGGTCCTGCCATATCCCGGTGGCCTGTTATGGCAGGATCAGGGAAGACCTTGTAATCCTGACAGCATTGGTTGCCTCGGAAGATGGCCGGCAAGTGGTGAAAAGACAAATTTCCTGTGCTGCAGCCTCCCCTGTGAACATCATTGTAGAACAAGGGCGGTTGCTTGCAAATCAATTGCTTGAAAACGGCGGAAAACAAATTTTGGAGAGTTTGAACTCAAATGACAGATAAAACAGGCATGGTATATCTGATAGGCGCAGGCCCCGGTGACCCGGGTCTTCTCACCATTAAAGCAAAAGAATGCATTGAATCGGCCGATGTGGTGGTCTATGACTACCTGGCATCTCCCTTTCTGCTTGAATATGCAAAAAAAGAGGCCCAGATCATTTACGTGGGCAAAAAAGGGGGGGATCATACCCTGACCCAGGACAAAATCAATCTATTGCTGGTGGACAAGGCCAAACAAGGATTGTCCGTGGCCCGGCTCAAGGGCGGAGACCCCTTTGTCTTCGGACGGGGGGGAGAAGAGGCCCAGCTGCTTCTGGAACACGGGGTCCGGTATGAGGTGATCCCGGGGGTTACCTCGGCAATCGCCGCTCCGGCCTATGCCGGAATCCCCGTGACCCACAGGGATCATACCTCCTTTGTCTCTTTTATCACCGGCCATGAAAACCCGGACAAAAAAGACTCGAGCATGCAATGGGATGTGTTTGCCAAATCCAACGCCACCCTTGTCTTTCTCATGGGCGTTAAAAATCTGGAAAATATTGTCAAAAATCTTGTGGCAAACGGCAAGGCTGCTGATACGCCCGTTGCCCTTGTCCGGTGGGGAACCACCAGCCGGCAGCAGACCGTCACCGGTACCCTTGCGACAATTGTGGCTGCAGTAAAAGAAGCAAACCTCAAGTCTCCTGCCATCATTGTGGTGGGCCATGTGGTCTCCCTGAGAAAAGAGCTTGCCTGGTTTGATAAAAAACCATTGTTCGGCAAACGGATTGTTATCACCCGGGCCCGGGCCCAGGCCAGCGGTCTGGTTTCACAGCTGACAGCCCTGGGCGCCCATTGTATCGAGATCCCCACCATCAAAATCATCCCGGCGGAAGATATAACACCCCTTAAAGCCGCCATTGGGCGCCTGACGGATTATAACTGGCTGGTATTTACCAGTGTCAACGGTGTCAAATTTTTCTTTGACACCCTCTTTGCCATGGGCAAGGACGTCAGGGCCCTGGGCCATTTAAAATTTGCCTGTATCGGTCCGGTTACCAAGGAGCGGCTTGGCGATTACGGCATCATCAGTGATATCCTGCCCAAAACCTATCGGGCTGAATCTGTGGTGGAAGCCTTTTCAACTTTTGATATCAAGGGCAAACGCGTACTTCTGCCCCGGGCAAAGAAAGCCAGAACCATTTTACCCGAAGCGCTTACCCAGATGGGAGCTGTTGTGGATGAGGTTATTGCCTATGAAACAATCCTGAGTGATGCAGGCAAAGAAACCCTGATTACCCTGCTGGAAGACAAAGAAATTGATGCCGTAACCTTTACCAGTTCCTCCACTGTATCCAATTTCATGTCATTGCTGGAATCCCGGGATGCCCGGGTGCTGTTAAAGGATGTGACCATTGCCAGTATCGGCCCTATCACCTCGGATACAACAAGAACCTTTGGTCTTGAACCCGGCCTTGAGGCCGATCCCTATACCATTCCAGGACTTGTGGATGGACTGCTTGCCTTTTACGAGAATCGGCAAGAAGCATGATTGCTGGCAACAGATCCATTAATTATTTGCGGATATCCGTCACAGACCGATGCAATTTCCGGTGCCGGTATTGTGTCCCCTCTACCCCTTTTACAGTGATTGCCCATGAAAAAATTGCCCGGTATGAAGAAATCCTGAGAATTACCCGACTTGCCTGTGAACTGGGAATCACCAAAGTCAGAATCACCGGGGGGGAGCCCTTTGTCCGGAAAGGCATCTTTCCTTTTCTGGAAAACCTGTGCGCCCTGGAAGGGCTCAAGGATGTTTCCATTACCACCAATGGCGCCCTTCTGAACCGGGACAAAATACAGGCGCTGATCCAAATGGGGATACGCCGGTTAAATTTCAGCCTGGACACCCTTGATCCTGTAAAATTTGAACGCATCACTGGCAGGGACCGCTTCCATCAGGTATGGGATTCTATTGTAACAGCCCACTCCCTTGGCATCTTCCCCATTAAGATCAATGCTGTGGCCCTCCGGGGGTTTAATGACGACGAGATTGAAACCATTGCCGGTCTCACCTTAAAATACCCTTTCCATATCCGGTTTATTGAATATATGCCCATGGGAGATTCTGACGTTGAAAAAAAGCAGCAGATACTGACCCGGGAAATTCAGGAAAAAATTGAGTCCGCCCTTGGCCCTCTCACCCCCATGGAGAAAGAGGACAATGACGGTCCTGCCAAAAAATTCAAACTGGCCAAAGCAAAAGGCGTGGTGGGATTTATTACGCCCATCTCTTCCCATTTTTGCAGCGAATGCAACAGGCTCAGACTGACCTCCCGGGGAACCCTGCGGCCCTGCCTTTTGAACAATTATGAACAGGATATTCTGAATCCTTTAAGAAATGGGGCATCGGACCGGGAACTTCAAGCCATTATTGAGTCGGCCCTGACCCACAAACCTTTGTTTCATCACCTCACTGATCCCAAATCCAAAGATATTCCCATCAGCCATATGACTTCCATCGGCGGATAGCGCTGCTACACAAGAGGAGTGTTCTTTTTTTCTTCAAGAAACGCCGCCGCATCCTTGTTAGACCCCAGAAGAACGGACAGCCATCGCGTGGATTCCCTGCCGCCAAGGGCAATTTTTGCCGCCATGGTCAAGGGAACCGAAAGCAGCATGCCCACCGGTCCCAGCACCCATCCCCAAAACGCCAGGGAAAGAAAGACGACCAGGGCGGACAGACCTGTTCCCTGCCCCATGATCCGGGGTTCAATCACATTGCCCACCACCGTGTTTATAATCAAAAAACCCAGGCCTGCAAACGCCGCAGGTGCCGCCCCCAGCTGAACCAAGGCCAATAATATGGCCGGTACTGCCGCAATAATAGAACCAATGTTGGGTATATAATTGAATAAAAAAGCAAAGACCCCCCACATGACCGGGTAATCAACCCCCTGCACCACCAGCCACAGGGCAATGGCCACACCCGTGGCAAGGGATGTCAGGGTCTTGATACCCAAATACCGGTTCACACCATCTGAGATCTGCGTATATTGATCCAGATCCACATCCCTGTCGCTGGAAAGGGCCCTCAGTTTATTGGGAAACCCGGCTGCTTCGGAAAGGATAAAAATAAAGGTTAAAAAAACAAAAAAAGTGTTGGTCAGCACTCCCCCCAGGCTGTTGAGCGTGTTTGCCGCCAATTTGAGAATATGACCGGGGTTCAATATTTGTGTCAACTTTTCCGCTTCCACATCAATACCATACCGGGACAGGACCCCCAGACTTTCATGGATCAGAGACATGAGCCGTTCCTGGTAAAAGGCAAGATTATTGGAAAAATCGGCAATGGAAGAGGAGACAAGGGTCACCAGAACCACCTGGGCCCCAATGGCACAGAGCATGAGAATCAGGATACCCCCAAGACTGGGTATCCCTTTTTTCTGCATCCAGAACAGGGGTGGGGCACAGATAATGGCCAGAAAGGCAGCCAGAAGAAAAGGAACCACCAGAACAGCCGCCGCCTTCATGCCGGCCACCACAATGACAAATGCTGCGCATCCCATGAGGGATCCGTTGCGGATACGTGTTGATTCCATATTTTTTCACCCTCAGATTATCTAAATAATAATAACCAATAAATAAATAATAATGTTGTTGCCTATCTTTACCAGACCCGGATGCAATGTCAAGTGGGACAGGATTTTGTGCCGGGTTTCTCTTGGAAAAATTCAGAAATTTTTAATGATAACTTATCCCACAACCCGGCCGGTCAATGGGGGACTGGCACTGCGCTAAATCCCAATCGATCGTCCATGATCGATTGGAAAGCGGGAAATGGACTGGTCTTTCTCTCCTGACGTCCAGTCCATTTACGCCGCTCCGACCAGTCCCCCATTGACCGGCCAAGTGGCCTGGATAACCTTGGACTATCAATCTCGAAAATTCTGGACAGGGAATATCAAAAATTTCATTTATAATCTTCGTATGTTATGAGGTTTAGACTTATTCCTTGCGGATCTTTTATTACACAAAAACAACCAACTTTTGGGATATCCGTAGGTGCGAGGATAACCTCTCCGCCCAATTTTTGTTTGTTGAGATCCAAAGTGTAACAATTAGGGTTTAACTCTTCATTTTTCAACAAGTGTCAAAACAAGACCTGGTCCCAAGAATCTCTATGTTTCCCAAAAATTATGACTGCTTAAAATAAGTGCGATGGCAATTGATAGTTCCAATACGGCCAATGCAATGAGGACCATATGCTCACCACGTGCAGCGCTTGATAAATAGTTTCCCAATACAATCATTGAAAATAAAAAAACAAAAAATCGTTTCCTGTAAAACTGCCACAGTTTGGGATTTTTCAATAACTTGATTCGATCTATATTTTTCTTACATATGTTGTTAAAAAGATATTGTGCCTTAATCTTTCCCATTACAATTCCGAATAATATAGCCATCAGAATAATTTTTTGATCTGCCCCACCTTTCATTGCCTCAAGGAAAAGGGCCCCACTTTTTGCAATTAAAACAACAAAGCCTGTATACCAGATCAGTGCCGCCAATTTTATTAACGTATTTGAGGTTGTGTTTAACATAGGGCCTTCATATCAAACTCTTATGAAATAATAAACTTTCCAATTGAAGTTTTGTTCTTCCAGCGTCCAGGGCAATAACCAGCCTTATACCCGCTCCGGTCGGTGTGCCTTTCTGTCGGTGGATAGGCCAAGTGACAGGTTCTAGGTGGACTGCACTTGTGGCGGAAAAACTCGCTGCGCTCAAACAATTCCCGCCACTTAACGTTAGGTCCACCAGAGCCTGTAACAACCTGTCCTAAAATGCTCCGCCAAGGCAATCCAACCGGAACTAGTTGCAACGTACTCAACTGGTATAT
>VMSR01000067.1 GCA_013792075.1 Desulfobacula sp. | reverse complement strand
GTCTGGCAATATTCAATAAGGCCTCTTCTCCCTCCCCGAAAACCACATAATGAGCAGCTATTAAATATTTATCAGGTCTCAATGAAGGGCCGAACCCTCCTGCAACTATAATGCTATCTGGCACCGTATTTCTTACTTCAGTCAACAACTCGATATTAACGTCATCCAATGGGCTGCGCGCTCCAAACCCAATAATATCTGGTTTTAAGTCTTTTAACAGATTTGTAAGCAAACTCACTTCATAATCTGTCCACGGTATTACATCATAATTTGTACCTTTTAAAATGCCGTTTGAAACACATTCATAATTCATGTTTTTATTTTCGGAGTTTAATATTGGCTCGAATTGATGATTTTTCAAAAAGATCAAAGAAACTGAATGCCCATTTGATTTTAAAATATTGGCCATAATTCGCAAACCGACAGCCACATTATCATATACTGTTATCAATACAATTTTCGCCATATAACGACTCCTATTTTAAATATTAAAACTCTTCATGTGCCTTTTGACTATTTTTATATATTTTCCCAAACTATCCCGAAGAGTAAGTGGTGAAACCTTTAAAATTTTCTCCATTTTTTGATTATCCAGAATTAGGCATTGTGAATAATCAGATTCAATTAAGTCAATCTCTGCGGAAGACCCTGTTATCTCCTTGATTTCTTCTGCCAGTTTAAGCAGAGAAAAAACTGACTTACCTGCAATATGAAAGACAGTTGCTGACTCTCTAAAAATGGGTTTGCCGATGACTTTCATCAAAGAATCCAGCACATCTTCAATATACACCATTCGAAAAAGACTGTCCGGTTCATTAATCTGAATCGATTCATTGCGTAATGCATTACGAATAAAGGAATAAACAACCCCGGTTCTCTTTCCGGGTCCAAAAACACCCGGCAACCGAATAATGACAGCTCTCAAGGATTTCTTCTGAGACAGATAGTATTCAATAATATTTTCTTCCTGGCGTTTAATGAGTCCATAAAAATCTCCAGGGGACGGTGTATCAGTTTCTAAAAGCGGATTCTTCTGAAATTCCTTAATATCAAAAACACCATATGAAGAGAAATGAATTATTCTTTTAACATCAGAATTGATCGAAGCGTTACAGATATTCATCATCGAACTCATATTCTCATGATATACGTTCGCCTGTTGGCTAAAACCATCCTTTTGCAATCTTCTTGTTGCACAATGAATTACAACGCTAATTTTGTACTGGCGCAGAACTTGGATAAGCCGATCATAGTCTGTCAAGTCACAGGCGATTATCGGCACAAGAGTTTCATTCTTTTCTTCAGCAACAATTTTTCTAACCAGGCCAATAACCGAGTTACAACCGCCTGAAGAATAAAGCCTGTTGGCTACTTTTTTCCCTATAAAGCCGTAAGCACCTGTAACCAAGATATGATCCGTCATGATGGATTCTCAATTTCTGAAAGTATTGCTGAAATCACTCTGTCCTGTTGATTTTGAGTTAAACCACAATAAAAAGGAAGGCAAAGGGATTTGTTTAAAACATTCTCTGTATGATGAAGGTCTTTATTTATAAGATGGGAAAAGACCGGCTCTTCATGACAAGGCCGATATATACCCTTAACAGCAATCTTATATTTTGATTTGAACACTTTAATTACATGATCCCTGTCAATATCCGGATTCAAAAGAACCGCATACTGATAATGGCTGGGTTTTACACTATCATCACACATGAGAATCTTAATCCGTCTACAATCTTTTAAATATTTGGTGTAATAGTCAGCAAGTTTTTTCCTATTCGCCAATATATACTCAAGATCATTCATATGGTTCAAAAGGATCGAACACCTTATCTCATCCAAAAACCAATCATTCCCATATGTATCAACCAAACCTTTTTCGTGATTCCATCCAAAAAGCCTCTTTTGCTTAGCGTAGTCTGCAAGGTCATCATTATTTGTTGTTATCATGCCACCTGAGCCGCAGCTCAGTATCTTTGTCGGATAAAAACTGAAACATGCTGCATCGCCCAAACAGCCAGCAGGCATGTTGTTAATTTCAGATCCAAGGGCATGGGCAGCATCTTCAAGAAGGAAAAGGCCATGTTTCCGGCAAATATTCTTTAGACGATCATATTCTTTATTAATATGCCCAAGTAAATGAACCCATAAAACACCTTTGGTCTCTGGCGTAATTTTTTTTTCCAGGTCATCAATGTTCAAATCAAGTGAATCGGATTTGGTATCAACCAAAACAGGATGCCCCCCGGCAAATTCAATAGAACTGACACTCGTAATAAAAGAAGCGCTGGGAACTAAGATTTGCCGGCTCTGAATTTCAAAATAAGAAAGACAAATTGTCAAAGCTGTTGTACACGAATTTACAGAAATAGCATGTTTGACACCTATTAATCCCGCAAATTTTTTTTCGAGATCTTCGGTTCTGGGCCCAAACATCAATATGGAATCGTTTAAACAAGATTCAATATCTGTTTTTATTTTCACAATGGTCTCTTTAGAATAATACTGCCTGAAAAGAGGGATGTCTTCAGTCATAAGCCAATCACCTATATTATTTTTGTTCAGCCTTATTATTCTCTGAAACAGGATTAAAAAAGCGGTAGATTATCTACCCCACAGTTGAAGATGGCATCAATTACTGAAAGCCCTGCTCTAAAATCGCCCCCATGCCACTGGGGATAAACGGGATGAGTATAGTTGATATACTTAATCTCAATTGATTTTTCAGAAAAATCATTTTTCGAAACATACCCTTCAGATCCATCTCCAGAAAGATACACAGATCCATTAACCTTACTGACCAGTTCTGCAAGGCGCTTTGAACCAATAGAATTCACAGATAACTCGCTGGATAAATATATTTCACAGTTCAAGGAAAAGATTTCTTTCAATTTCATCAACGCATTAAGATTAAAATCCATAAGAGAACCATAATTACCATACAACTGCCTAACGATGTCCCACCCTTCCTCAAAATAGGGTGTTTCCAAATAACTGGATTTAATCTGATCCAGATGGCTCTGAATCGAAAATTGGGCATTATCAATTTTTACCTTGGCAATTGTATCACGACGTGAAAATCGGTATTTTACGGGTATCGTAAGCCATTTTGGATTTTGGAGCGTGTTGATTCGCACCCGATTAATATATGAGCCCTTGGTAAATTGGATATCGTCCAAAAAGATGAAGGCATCTGCCATTTTCATTTTTTGAATATATCCAAGCCAAGGTAAAAAATTAGGTTGATGAATCGCTATTGTTGTTTTTTTCATCTATTATATAAAAATAATGTTTATGGATTTTTTAAAGACCCGTTGAAATCATCGTACAATTTTTTTTCTATTTTTTTTAAATAACTGTCTCTATAAACCTTCAAAGATGCCTCAAGAGTTTCTCCGCCATAGTGCCAAAATATGGGATGAATGAGGAGTTGTACCAATGCATAAGAACCTGATGTGAATACATCAAGCGGGTTGCCTTCCCTGAAAAACATCCGGGAATCAGAGATATACTTCATGTTTTCTATAAATTTTTTATCATGCACAAACGTATAGGATGAATGATCGTAATCCAAATTTACTGGATTATGTATTGAAAAATATGGAACGATTGCATCATTCACAATTCCAGAAAGCCTGTCAAAGTCTCTTTGTATCTCTTCATCATTTTGATATTTTTTTTTATTTTGGATACTACCGGGATGATAATGAAGTCCGATCTCATGCCCAAGTTTCCTAATTCCCCGGATATAAGATATAGATTCATTGGAATATGCATTGTAGAACTCCGATCGCAGCATAATGAAAAAAGTGGACCGAACAGACTTGGAATGTTCAACAACCGCCATATTATAGGCCGCTTCAAGGCATATATCCACATCGTGTCGCAAATAGAGGTTCTTCGGGCGAGAGGTTGCTTCTCCAAATATCATAAATGAAAAACCCATTTTATGAATTTCTTCCAGCATCTTTCCATATGCCTGAGGTGAGAAAATTTGTTTGAACAACTTCATGTCAAAACAACCTGGATTTCATATTCTTAAAAAACTCAATTGCCGGTTTCGGGATATATAGTTCAAAAATATTTTTGCATGCTTTAAAAATATTTTCTCCCCTTTTGATTTTTCGAATATTGAGATAGAGATCTGATTTTTTTTGTAACCAGTCCGCGACTTTTATAATTTCTAAATTTGATTTCCAATATTCAGACTCACATGGATATTCTGCTTCCGGATAGTGCATAAAATGATAAAGATGCCATTTCTTATTCTTGATATCATCAAATTGTGATAAAGACCGATACAATTGAGATGCTGGACCCAGGATAAAAGGATTCACAGCAACCGCATCAGGATTAACTTTTTTTATAAAGTTCAGCTTCTCTTTCAGTTCGACAAAACTTTCACCCGGAAGTCCAGCAATCATATTGAGTCTTGTTTTAATACCGTATTTTCGAGTCAAAGACATTGCATCTTCAAATTGTCTGATATTTTGATTCCTATTATATTCCAATCTCAATTTTTCAGATATTACCTCCACACCAAAGGTTAAAAAGCAACAACCCGATTCCTTCATTAGACAAATCAGCTCTTCATCCAAAAAATCTACCCTGTCTCC
>VMSR01000290.1 GCA_013792075.1 Desulfobacula sp. | reverse complement strand
CTGGTCCTGGGGGGGGAGTTTTAAAAATTGATCCTTGTCTATGGCCAGAACTGCGTAGAGATAAATCAAGGGGATATTGGTGACATATTTAATCTGGGTGTGCCATTGGAGAACAATGGCGCCGACCGGAGAGGTGGCCACCGTGTCAATGAGACCCGATTGCAGGCTGGTCCGGACGTCTGCTATGGGCAGGGGAATTGGGGAAACCCCGAAGGATGCAATGGCGTCCTGGGAAAGTTTGTCATTGTCCGGAATCCAGACCTTTTGTTTTTGGAGATCCTGGACTGTTTCAATGGGCTCTTTGGACATGATATAGGCGAATCCGCCGCCGCTAATCCCGAAGGTGACAAACCCCGCCTTGTCCAATCCGTCGATAATGAAGGAATCCATGTGTTGCCGGACATAATCCACCTCTTCCAGGGTTTTAAACTTCATGGGCTGGGCGTAGATCTGGTTTGCCGGGAAATAACTTGACAGGCTGCCAGCCACAACCGCGCCGCCCTGGAGCTGACCGATGCGGATTTTGCGAAGAACAGCATTGTCATTGCCCATGACCCCGCCGGGATAAAATTTGAACAGGACGCGGTTTTGGGTTTGTTTTGCAACCGCTGTGGCCCCTTCCCGCATTTTTTCCATCCACATGGAGCCTTCGGGGGAGATGGTGGCAATCTTAAAGGTGGCGCTATATCCAGGCACAGAACTTATGCATAAAAATAAAATGGTTAAAATACAGGGTCTTATAAATGTCATTGGTTTCTCCACATCATCAATTCAACGGATCCGGCAGGAGATTAAAAATAATCATCTGCACCATCCAGCAGTTGTTGGGCCTGTTGTTGGGCATAGGTGTTCACCAGGATATAGCCGGGTACGGCAGGGTCTGTATTCAATACCTCTTTGAGCAGTCTGTCATGCAGTTCCCGGTTAAATATCATTCGTGCATAGAGTTTTGCAAACATGACCTTGACCATGAGGTTTTTTCCGTGGGACAGGTCGATGGCGCGCTCAAAATAGACTTTTCCCTGTTCCGGTTTTCCCCCCAAAGCCTGTGGCAGAAAGCAGGCCAGGGTGCCGAGGTATAAAAACGCGGAACCGTCTTTATAGGTTTCATCCAGCAGGGTCACTTTGAGCATGATGGCTTCAATTCGCGAAATATCAGCCAGGGCATTGAAATCATTGGTATTGGCCATTATCCAGCTGGCCCAGGCATTGCCCAGGGCAAACAGATAGGGCAGATCCTTTTTGCCCATGGAAGCGACAAGGGCCTGAAATTTTTCATAGGATTTTTCTTTTAAACCGCAGGCATCCTTTCTGGAAAGGCACATGGCCTGGTCTGCATAGGTTAAGGCCTTGGATACCATCTTGCGGGTGCGCTGGGCATCTGTGACAAAGACATCTGCATAGGCCGTATATAACTGGGCCGCCGTGGACAGCATTTCTTTGGAATCGGGCGTTTCACTGAGAAAGCTGTCGATCATGAGAAGATAGGCCGGCGCTCCGGCTTCAACCATGGACAAATCATCGTTGTTTAAAATGGTGTCGGATAAACAGGTCATCATGTCGGCCTTGATGGAACACCCCGAAGATAGCAGTATTACCATAAATCCGATGACAAGAAATGACGAAAAGACTCTTCCCGGTATCAGGGCCTTTGGAGCAGGAAGCCTCATGAATGAATTTTACCTCTTTTAAATTACCCATTATCAATAACACTGT
>VMSR01000261.1 GCA_013792075.1 Desulfobacula sp. | reverse complement strand
CATTCAGGCCGGATTTCACTTCATACATATGCCAAGTTTTTAAATCTTTAATTAAAATATCTGCTCTTGAGACGAAATTTTCATGTTGAAAAGCCGCCTCAAATAAAATGTTTTCATTTTCTTGTATCGCTTTTTTTGTATGATCAACAGCATCGGAAATTTTTGATTCTTTTATCAGCAGCCCTTCACCATGAAGTCCCCTAGCCATTTCACCAATTTTGACACCCTGTTCAAGCCTGAACCGAGTTGCATAATCATCCTGATATGGTGAACTGGTATTGGTCCTTAAAAGCCAGCCCAATGAAGGACAGGCAAGGGTATTCAAAAAAATGTTTTTTGTTATGTTTTTCATACGACACACTCCTTAGTTACAGATTGCCATCTATGCGATTCGAGTTTAAAAAATTTAGAATCAGCAATTTATCAGTGATAATCGGAGTATCGAATTCCTATTAATGATCCATATATTATCTACCGCTTATTCCACAAACAATCAATAGGTGATACTGAGCACTGGCTAAAGTCAGGGGGTCAATAAATTTTCAAAAAGACACCGGACGTATAGACTTATAGTCAACACTTCGAAATCTTCAAAATACCGATACAAATCGAAAAAGTTCCCCGTTAAAGTTGAGATCTCAATCATGATATTAACTTAGCTAATATTTTTATTTAAGAGTTTGACCAAGAATAACAGATATTCATGTAAACTTACTATATGCATTGATTTTAGGGGTGTAGCGCGATATGGATGTGTGACCTTTCGAGGAGGGATTTAAACTATGATTTTTATTGATCTTGGGACAGGCCGCTCGTATGTGAAAATATGGATGTTAAATGGTCTCAATTGCGTTGAATACAAAATCTAAACATTAGGTTGAAAAGTAATACAAAAATATGAATGCAGAAAAACTGAAACTTGAACAGCAGCTCTGGAACATTGCCAACACTCTACGTGGAAAAATGGGAGCAGATGATTTTCGTGATTATATCTTGGGATTTGTTTTCTATAAATATCTGAGTGAAAAGATGCATACCTATGCGGATAAAATTTTAAAACCGAATGGGATTTTATATGCAGATGTTAATGAGTCGGATGATGAGGGAAAAACATATTTAAAAGAAGTTCGTGAATTTGCCATCGAGACCCTGGGCTATTTTCTAAAACTATCGGAACTGTTTTCCCAGATGGCACGCCGGGGAAACGGGGATGGAAAACACAAGTTTATTTTGGATGATCTGTCCAAAGTGCTAACCAATATTGCCCAGAGCACAAGGGGGACAGACAGTGAAGAGGAATTTGACAATCTGTTTGAAGATCTGGATCTGACCTCCAGCAAGCTTGGGAAAACAGAGGCATCAAAAAATGAGCTGATTGTGAAGGTGCTCGCCCATCTTGGAAACATCGACTTTAGGCTGGAAGATACCCAGGCTGATGTTTTGGGGGATGCCTATGAATACCTGATCGGAAAATTTGCCTCGGGTGCTGGAAAAAAGGCTGGCGAATTTTACACCCCCCAGCAGGTGAGCATGGTATTGGCAAAACTGGTGACCACGGGCAAGGAAAAATTAAAATCCGTGTATGACCCCACCTGCGGGTCAGGTTCCCTGTTGTTGCGGGTATCCAAAGAGGTAAAGGAGGTGGGCCGTTTCTACGGACAGGAGAGCAATCCCACAACCTTCAACCTGTGCCGCATGAATATCATTATGCATGATGTCCATTACAGCAAATTTGATATTAAAAATGAAGATACCTTGGAACACCCCCAGCATCTGGATGAACGATTTGAAGCCATTGTGGCCAATCCCCCATTTTCAGCCCAATGGAGCGCAAGTTCCATCTTCCTCACAGATGATAGGTTTTCAGATTTCGGCAAGCTTGCCCCGGCCAGCAAAGCAGATTTTGCCTTTGTCCTGCACATGGTCCACCAATTGGCGGATGACGGGCAGATGGCGGTTGTCCTGCCCCATGGGGTTCTTTTCAGAGGTGGTGCTGAAGGCCATATCCGAAAACATCTAATCAACGAAAAAAATGTTCTGGATGCCGTGATTGGACTACCGCCCAATGTCTTCTATGGAACCGGTATTCCCACCTGTATTCTGGTCATGAAAAAAGACAGGGGCAAACATTCCGATAATATTCTTTTCATCGATGCCAGCAAAAATTTTGAAAAAGTTAAAACCCAGAATCTCCTGCTGCCGGACCATATTGATAACATCATCACCACCTATCGAGACCGGAAGACGATAGATAAATACAGTTATGTCGCCCAGATGGATGAAATTTTAGAAAATGAGTATAATCTGAACATCCCCCGGTATGTGGACACCTTTGAAGAAGAAGAGCCGGTTGACTTACAAGCGGTTGTGGCTGAACTTAAAGAGCTTGAATCGCAGATGGCTGATATCGACAAAGAAATTCTTGCCAATTGTAAAGAGCTGGGCATTGATGCGCCGGTATTTAAAGGCGGTGGTAAGTGAAGGTTGCTGAAAAATTGGTACCTGAGTTGCGATTCCCTCGGTTTGAAGGTCAATGGAGCAATAAGAGGCTAAGAGACGTATTGGTTTTGAATTCTCGACCATTCAAAATGGATGACGAGTCTGAGTATTCTTTGGTAACGGTAAAACGAAGGTACGGTGGAGTTGTATTGCGTGGCATTTATAAGGGAAAAGAAATTAAAGTTAAATCTCAATTCAAATTAGAAGAGAATGATTTTATAATCTCGAAACGTCAAATATCACACAATGCCTGTGGAATTGTTCCAAAGGACCTTGAGGGCTCAATTGTATCAAATGAGTATAGTGTTTTTAAACCTCAATTGAATTTAGACATAAAATATTTCAATTATTTCTGTCATTTGCCCAAAATTAGTCATTCATTTTTTTTGTCAAGCATTGGAGTTCATATTGAAAAAATGCTGTTCAAGGTGGATGATTGGTTCAAATGGAAATTTTGTTTCCCAACGCTCCCTGAACAACAAAAAATAGCCTCGTTTCTTTTGGCCATGGATAAAAAAATCGAGAAGCTGACCCGGAAAAAAGATTTGCTTGAAAAATACAAAACAGGGGTGATGCAAAAGATTTTCTCACAGGAAATCCGATTTAAGGATGAGAATGGAAAGAATTTTCCAGATTGGGCAGAGAAGAAGATAAAAACATTTGTTATTGATAAAAAAAGTGGAATGAAAATTGGGCCATTTGGTAGCCAGTTGAAAAAGGAAACATTTGTCGAAGCTGGATATAAAGTTTATGGTCAAGAAAATGTATTTTTAAAAGATTTTCATTTTAGTAACAGATTTATTACTGAAACTCATTTTGACAAATTAAAAACAAATCAAATAAAACCTGGTGATTTTTTAATTTCAACTATGGGGACAATAGGCAAAAGTTGTGTGGTTCCACTTGGTATCCAAAAGGGAATAATGGACTCTCATATAATTCGTCTAAGATTAGATGAAAAAATAATATGTTCTGATTTTTTGAAACAGATATTTCTCTTGTTTGATATTCAAAAACAAATCAAAAGATATTCAGTTGGGGGAATAATGGATGGTTTGAGTATGGGAATAATTAATGAGTTGAAATTTATAATTCCAAAATCGATCGTCGAACAACAAAAAATAGCCAATTTCCTATCAACCATAGACAAAAAAATACAAGCCGTACAAACCAAGCTAACCCAAACCCAAGCTTTTAAAAAGGGGTTATTACAAAAGATGTTCGTATGAGCAGACAAGCAGAAGCGATCTTAGAAAAAAACTTAATCGACCAGCTCAAATCCCAGGATTATGAGGCTGTCACGATTCATGATGAAAAGGCGCTTCTGTCCAATCTGAAAACCCAGCTTGAAACCTACAACAATATACAGCTTTCTGACAAAGAATTTGCGGCTGTCACCAATCACCTGTCCAAGGGCAATGTGTTTTTAAAGGCCAAAACCCTGCGGGACCGTTTTCAATTTAACCGGGACAATGGTGAGTCTGTCTGGATCGGTTTTTTTAATTCAGAAGAATGGAATAAAAATCTGTTCCAGGTCACCAATCAGATCACCATAGATGGTGTTTATAAGAATCGATATGATGTGACGCTTCTGATCAACGGCATCCCCCTGGTCCAGATTGAACTTAAGCGCCGGGGCCTGGAACTCAAAGAGGCATTTAACCAGGTCAATCGATATCACCGCCATTCTTTCTGGGCAAACGCGGCCCTGTTTCAATATGTTCAGATTTTCGTGATTTCAAACGGGGTGAACACCAAATACTATGTCAACAACAAAAAACAATCCTTTAAACAAACCTTTTTCTGGGCAGATGTCCATAACCGGAACATTACAGAGCTCAGCAAATTTACAACCTCTTTTTTGAATCAAGATCATTTGGGCAAGATGATTGCCCAGTACATTGTGCTTAATGAGACCTACAAAATATTGATGGTGCTACGGCCCTACCAGTATTTTGCCACTGAAGCGATTATTGCTCACGTGCGAGAGCAAAGGCCCGGCAACGGCTATATCTGGCACACCACAGGTTCCGGGAAAACGCTCACCTCATTTAAGGCCAGCCAGATTATCATGGACATGCCGGGCGTTCATAAGGTGGTGTTTGTGGTGGACCGTAAAGATCTGGACTACCAAACCATCAAGGAGTTCAATAGTTTCCGCAAAGGCAGTGTAGACGGAACAGATCGAACAAAGGTGCTGATCGATCAGTTTCTGGACCGGTATGTGGATAAATCAGGCGAAGCCAAACATACAAAACTGATTGTCACCACCATCCAGAAGCTGAACCATGCCATCCAGAAACAAAAGTATCTATCGAAAATGGAAGGGCTCAAAGACAAACGAATGGTGTTTATCTTTGATGAGTGCCACCGCAGCCAGTTTGGGGATACCCATAAACGGATCATCTCCTTTTTTGAAAATTACCAGATGTTCGGGTTCACCGGCACCCCCATATTTGCCGACAATGCCCATAAAAACATACTGGGCAAGCGCACCACCAAGGATCTGTTCGGCACCCGGCTACATGAATACACCCTGGTCAATGCCATCAAGGATGAAAATGTCCTTAAATTTAAGATTGAATATATCGGGCGATACAGGCAGTCGGGGAACACCATCATTGATATCGATGTTGAGGATATTGACACCCGAGAGGTGCTGGATTCACCAGACCGGCTTGAAAAAATAGTGGATTATATGATCCAATATCACGATCAAAAAACCCATAACAGGGCATATTCAGCTCTTTTTGCCGTGAGCAGCATCGACAACTTGAT
>VMSR01000129.1 GCA_013792075.1 Desulfobacula sp. | reverse complement strand
TCGCCCGGAAATACCAGCAGGTGGGCCGCTCGGCCGCGGCGGTGCTATTGTTGAGCTGAACCCCAACTATCCCAAACCCAAGGAAAAGCGTGCGGATGGGGTCGGATGGAAATACAAGCATTTTGAAGAGGGCCCGGGTCTGGCCCATCTGCTCTACCAGGCAATGGAGACGGATGACCCCTATCCGATGAAAGCCTATATTGCTTATCGCCATGATCCGCTCATGGGATATCCTGATCCGGAACGTTTGAAAAAAATGTGGGAGAAACTGGATCTTCTGGTGTCTGTGACCTTTAGCTGGTCAGATACGGCATGGTTTTCCGATGTGGTGCTGCCCCTTTCCCCCTATTTGGAACGGGAGAGTATTATTGCCACCAAAAATGCCCTTAAACCCCAGTTTTTTGTACGCCACAGAGCTGTGGAGCCTTGCTACGACACCAAATCCGATTGGGAAATCGTCAGCGGTCTGGCCAAACGCATGGGACTGCCTGAACTGGCCTTTGAAACCAAAGAGGATGTCTGGAATTTTCAGCTTGAAGGTACGGGTGTTTCCATTGAGGATTTCAATGCCACGGGCATGGTTTCCCTTGCAGACAAACCCATTTACAAGGAGTTTGGTGCGTTCAAGTTCAAAACGCCCAGCGGTAAAATTGAAATTATTTCCAAAAACCTGGAAGAAAACGGGATTGCGTCGCTAAAGCCCTATGAATCTCCCCAAAAACCAGAACCCGGGCAGTTTCGGCTCACCTTTGGCCGGTGTGCCCTGCACACCCAGGGGCATACGGTGAACAATCCTGCGCTGTTTGAGCAGATGTCGGAAAATGTTCTGTGGATTAACAACAAGGAAGCAGAAAAACTGGGTATTTCACATGGCGAACGGGTTGCGGTCAGCCAAAACGGGTATATGGAAACGATTATCGCCAATGTCACCGATGTGATTCACCCGGATGCGGTCTTTGTGGTTCACGGGTTTGGCCACCGCCTGAAACCCGAGAGCCGGGCCTATGGAAAGGGGCTGGCCGACAACAACTTCATGCCAGGGGGCATGGACGTCTGGGATCAGGCAGGTGGTGCCATCGCCTACCAGGAGCATTTTGTCATGGTGTCAAAACTGGCCAAATAGAAAAAAGAGGAAATGATGTGCAAAAAAGCCATTCAACCATCCTTTAAACGAACAATACCCGTTGACCTGGCCGTGGGCATGACCCTTGCCCATGATATGACAGAGATTATCCCGGGCAAGTCCAAGGGGCCTGTGTTTAAAAAAGGCCATCGGGTCACATCAGAGGATGTCTGCCATTTGATGCGTATGGGGAAAAATAATCTTTATGTTCTGGACCTGAAAGAAAATCATGTCCATGAAGATGATGCGGTTATCGAGCTTGCATCTGCCCTTGCCGGGCCGGGAGTTGTATTTTCGGGCAATCCCAAAGAAGGCAAACTTGAATTGAAAGCCGCCTTTCCCGGTCTTTTAAAGGTGAAGGTTGAAGCCCTGATTGCGTTTAACATGGTGGAAGATGTCATGTGTGCCAGTGCCCATAACAATACCAGTGTCCATGAAAACCAGGCACTGGCGGCTACCCGGGCAATTCCACTGGTCATTGAAAAAACGGAACTTGAAAAAGCGGTAAAGATTGCCGAAGAAAACCATCCCATTTTTTCGGTTCAGCCGTTCAGCCCTTTAAAGGTAAGGCTGATCATTACAGGGGATGAGGTCTTTAACGGACTTGTCCAGGACAGGTTCAGGGTGATTGTCGAAAAAAAGGTTGCGGCCCTTGGTGCAAGCCTGGAAGAGGTTGTCATTCTTCCGGACAACAGGGAAATGATCAGCCGTCAGATTCGGGACTATCTTGAAAAACAGACAGACCTTATCATCACCACCGGCGGCATGTCTGTTGATCCCGATGATGTGACAAAGGCCGGGATTGAAGCGGCCGGGTTTGACCAGGTCCACTACTCGGCAGCCGTACTTCCGGGGGCCATGTTTCTTTTGGGGTATCACCGGGCTTCAGGCCATGGGACGGCCATAATGGGCCTGCCGGCCTGTGGCCTTTACCATGAAACAACCATTTTTGATCTGATGTTACCCCGGATTATGGCAGGTGAACGACCGGGGAAAAGAGATCTTGCAAAATTGTGCCATGGGGGGCTTTGCCAGAATTGTACGCCCTGCAGGTTTCCAACTTGTCCCTTTGGAAAGTCGGGTTAGGCAAGGAAGGCAATCCCCTGTTTTGATCAGATAAACCTGGGGTGCCATGTGGCGGAAAAGAAAAGGGCTGCAATGTTTTTATTGCGCTTCAAACAACATACAAATCAGAGCCAAGATCGGAGGCGTTGAATGAGTAAATATTATCTGTTCCAGGACACTAAAAAATGTATTGGGTGCCATGCCTGTGAAATTCAGTGCAAGTCCAACAAAAAACTTCCCCATGGGCCCAAACCCTGCCAGGTCATTCCGGTAGGGCCGAAAATGATAGGCGAACAGCCGAAAATGTCATTTATTTTCATGCCCTGCTTTCATTGCGAAAACCCCTGGTGCGTCTCTGCCTGTCCCACAGGGGCCATGCAGAAAAGAGGCAGGGACGGTATTGTTTTTGTGGATGGTGATTTGTGTGTGGGCTGTAAGACCTGTGTGTCTGCCTGCCCCTGGGGTGCTCCCCAGTGGAATCCCAACACCGGGAAAGTTGAAAAATGTGACTATTGCAAGGATAGAATTGACGAAGGCCTGAAACCTGCCTGCGTTTCCACCTGTACAACCAATTGTTTGAAGTTTGGCAAAGTGGAAGAGATGACTCAGGTTCGGCGTGAGCGCCACGCCGCTGCCGTGGTATCCCTTGAAAACAGCAGTTTTTAGGCGTTAAGGAGCGAAAATGGCAGAAAAGACCTGTCCGGTTCGGAAAACCATTGTCTATCTTTCTGAGCAGATTCGTTCAGGGGAAATAACAGACCCCAGGGCCAGAAGAATTGCTGAACAGATTCTGCTGTTGACAGAAGAGATTGCCGAAGGGGCTGCCGGTTTGGATCACCTGTCCGCCATTGATGCCCTTCTGGAAGACTATGTTTCACGTCCTGCTTCCAACCGGGCCATTGGAGACACCCTGAAAAAGAGTATTTCTGAACACAGGGAGGTTTTTTTCAGCCATATTGAATCCCGGAACTGCCCTTCCCACGATTGCGGGAAGCTTGCGCCCTCCCCCTGCCAGATGGCATGTCCTGCCGGAATAGATGTCCCCACTTACCTGGCGCTCATTGCCCAGGGCCGTGATGCCGAGGCCATTGAAGTGATCCGCCGGGACAATCCTCTGCCCTGGGTTTGCGGGCTGATCTGCACCCGGCCCTGTGAAATGATGTGCGTCCGGGCACGGATTGACACGCCCGTCTCCATTAAATTTTTAAAAGCATTTGCAGCGGAAAGGGCCATGTCGGAAAGGGCCTATACGAATCCTGAAAAAAAAGAATCCAACGGGAAACGGGTCTGTGTGGTGGGGGCAGGACCCGGCGGTCTTTCGGCGGCATACTATCTGGCCCTCATGGGATACCAGGTCCGGGTGATTGAAGCCCTGCCGGTTTCAGGGGGGATGCTCATGGTGGGGATTCCCAGATACCGTCTGCCACGGGAGGTTATTGACCGGGAAGTGGCCATGATTGAAGATCTCGGGGTGCAATTTTCCTACAATACCCGGTTTGGCGTGGATGTCACGGTTGAAGGGTTGAAAAAAGAAGGGGTTGACGCATTTTTCATTGCCATTGGTGCCCATAAAGCATGGGAATTGGGGATACAAGGAGAAAAAGAATTTCCCAAGGTGCTGGAAGCTGTGGCCTTTTTAAAGGGTGTGGCCCTGGGGGATCACCATGCCCCGGGCCGCCATGTGGTGGTGGTGGGCGGCGGAAATGTGGCCATTGACGCGGCCAGGACCAGCCTGCGGCTGGGGGCACAAAAGGTGACCATCGCCTATCGCAGGTCCCGCGGCCAGATGCCGGCGGACACGGATGAAGTGGAGCAGGCAGAGGAAGAGGGCATTGAATTTTCTTTTTTAACCATTCCCACCCAAATCACAGGTGAGAACCGTATCATTACAGGTCTGGGCTGCGTCAAAGCCGAACTGGTCAAGAAAAAAGGTTCGGACAGGCTGGCCCCGGTTCCCATTGAGGGCCAGGAGTTCACCATCAAGGCAGATGCCGTGATTTCGGCCATCGGTCAATATGTGGATGATACCGGCATGGAGGCCTTTGACAAGATGAACTGGTCCCGGAGGGGAACCATCGAGGTGAACCATGCCAGTATGGAAACCACCATGCCGGGGGTTTTTGCGGCAGGAGATGCGGTGTCGGGTCCTGCAACAGTGATTGAAGCCATTGGCGGTGGTAAGCGGGCCGCCGCAGCCATTGACCGGTATCTGAACCATATCCCCCAGCCCAGAATGCCCAGAATTCCGGTTCGGCACACCATTGAGCCGCCCGTGGAAATGACGGCCAGTCAGAAAATGAGCCTCAAGTCTCCACAAATGCCCATGCTGAATATGGACCGGCGGCGTACCACCTTTCAGCAGGTGGAGCTGGGGTATGACGAAAAAAGCGTCCGCCAGGAGGCAGGAAGATGTCTTCGGTGTGATATCTGCAGGCGATGCGGTAAATGTGTGGAAATCTGCCGGGACAAAATGGGGATAGATGCCCTTCAATTGGGATATCTGGATTTTGATACCCCTTCGGCAACCGATTTTCGGGCAACAGCTGAAAAATGTATTACCTGCGGGGCCTGTGCGGCCAATTGTGAGAACAAGGCCCTTGTGATTGAGGAAAAAGACGGGCAGCGGCGTTTGAAATTATGCGGCACCATTCTGAACAGCCAGGCTATTTTGTATTGTGAAGGGTGCAATGCCATCCTGCCGTCTGTCGAGTACCTGCAGTTTATTGCCAAGAAAACCGGCCATGTTTCCAAAATAAAGGAAAACCGGTTGTTGTGCAATGACTGCCAGCGGAAGATCGGTGCAAGAACCAATGATGTGATACCGCGGGTTTAATCCGGAAGAAAGGAAACGACCATGGAATTGATGAAAGGCGATAAAATAGAAGTGTTCAGACGATCAAAGGACGAAGCCTGGGAACCGTATATGGATGACTTTATCGGGCTTCACGGGTTTGTAACAGATCCGGATACTGTCATCAATGATCCCGATGCCCTGATTGAAGTCAGTCTCCAGGGACAGGGGACACACCGGCTGCCCCAGGATTGTTTGAGAGTGCTTGTTTAGAATCGGCTGACAGGCAGATCAAAGGAAAAAATCGATGATGCGCGTAAAAGATCTATTGAAAGAGGGTAAAGGGTTTTTTCATACCCTGGAGGGGGATAAAACTGTCGGACAGGCCATTGGCCTGATGTCCGGCTATAACCTGTCCGGCCTTATGGTGACGGACAAAGATGTCCCCAAGGGGATATTCACGGAACAAGATCTTTTGCGGTGTCACCTTCTTTTTCCCCATCAGGACATTCATACCATTTTGATCAAGGAGGTGATGACATCCGCCTTGATTGTGGCAGAACCGGACGAGACCATTGACGATGCCATGGGAATGATGATCAAGGCCAATATCCGTCACCTGCCGGTGGTTGGCCAGGGAAAAATCATGGGCATGCTGTGTCTTACAGATCTTGTGAAAGCCCATGTGGGGGCCCTGACCCAGGAACTTCACTATCTTAAAGATTATATTTCAGACCTTCAGGATGCTGCCCATGATTGATATTACAATGAATGGTCAAAAAATGGTCGTAAGAAAGAATCAGACAATTCTCCAGGCGGCCAGGGAAAACGGGATTAAAATTCCCCATTTATGTTTCCACCCGGCCTTAAAGCCATCGGGAGCCTGTAAGCTTTGCGGTGTTGAGATAGGGTCTCCTTCGGGCAGAAAGGTGGTGATGCTGTCCTGTGTTCTCAAAGTCAAAGAGAATCTTGAGATACAGACCGAATCCGCCCTTGTGAGTGCCCACCGGGAAAAAGCATTTAACCGGCTCTTGCAGATGGCACCGGACGCCTTCCGGATCAGGTCCCTTGCAAAGGAGTTTGGTGTGCCTGTCACGCCCCCTTCGGACGGGTGTATCCGGTGCAGGCTCTGTATCCGGGTATGCAATGAAATTGTAAAAGCCTCTGCCTTGAAGATGGGAAAGCATGACGGTAAAAGCCTGGTTGTGGCAGGGAAAGGGCAATGCATCGGTTGCGGCACCTGTGCCAACCTGTGTCCCACAAATTTTATCCAGGTGAAGGATAAAGAAGGGGTGAGGACCATTTCCCTGAAAGAAGAGGTTATCGGACAGCTGCTCCTTGAACGGTGTGAGGGGTGTGGGAAAATGTATGCCACCGCCAATTTTCTCAAACATGTGGCACAAAGCACCCTTTCCCATCCGGATACCAAGGAGCACCATTGCCTTTGTCCTTCCTGCATAAAGCTGATGTCAAACAGGGCCCTGACCGAAGGGGAGCACTTAAAAAAATGATGAATATTTCAGGAACCTCCATTGTCCGGCCGGCGCATCTTTCTTGTCCGGCTTGGTTTGCAATGGGGCAAGCCTGGGGTTTGGTGTGATAAATTATAATTTTTTGAACTGTCCAATACATATTGGACAAAATGATTAGTTGATTGGAGGAAGTTTATGAAACACAAAGCAAAATGGATTGTTTTACTCATCATGGCGGTTGCCATCATTATGCCGTTGGTAACTGCGGCCCCTGTGATGGCGGACAAATTGTCCGATGCCATTGCGGCGGCTCCCCAAGGGACCGGCAAGGGCCAGATTGACCCGACAGCTCCTCCCGGTGTTCTGGGGATTCCAGGCGCGCCCTCCCCTGGATTGATGGTCTGCTTTTTATGGGCCATTTGGGTGGGCTGGATTTTTTCAACGGTTGGCGCCTTTGGCGGCATCATGGCAGGTGTGGGGCATATCACCATTTATGGTCTGGGTGCCTATGCCAAAACCTTTAAAGACACTTCTCCCGGGTTGAACAAGATGCTGACGGACAGCATAAGGGTCTCCAACCAGTGGCTGGTCGGTCTGTCTGCACTGGTTTCCAGTGTCAACTACGGGCGGCAGAACCGTCTGGTGAAATCCCTGGGGTTTTTCCTGGGTATCGGTGCCTTGTTTGCAACCCTGCTGGTGGTGTACACCACGGCCGGGAAGATCAGTTTTTCCCAGTACCAGGGGTGGTTCGGGCTCTGTGTTTTCCTGATCGCCGCATTTATGATCTATGAAATGTCCCCCAAGGGTCAGGCCAAGAAACAATCGGCCAAAGCTGCGGCCAAAGCTTTTGAAGAGACCGTAAAAAACAAGGGTGATATTGTCGATCAGGGGGTTAAAACCCTCAAGTGGAGCTTTACAAAAACCGAGATTGCTTTTTTTGGACAGAAATTTTCCTTCAGTCCCATGTGGGCCTTTGTGGGCGGTTTTCTGATTTCAGCACTGGCTTCTTTTATCGGTGTGGGCGGCGGGTTTCTCTATGTCCCGTTTTTAACCAGCGTCGTGGGCCTGCCCATGTTTGTTGTGGCCGGAACCTCTGCCCTGGCGGTGCTCATTGGAATGATTTTTTCGATTTTCAATTTCATGGTCATCAAGGGGGTCATGATTTACTGGCCCATGATCGGGATTGAATTGATCGGTATCTTTGTCGGCTCCATGATCGGTCCGAGAACCGGCAAATACATTCCTGAAAAAGCGCTCAAATGGATCTTTCTGGTACTGGCATTTTACATTGGCCTGCGGTATACCCTGAGAGGGTTTTTCGGGATCTCAATGCTTTAATCTGTTCTATTACGCGGGGGGGCGCCTTTTAAGGTGAGCCCCCGCTCTTTTCAAAAGGAAAGAATTAAGATGGTTGATGCATTAACGCATTTCTATTTTTCAATTGACGCTTTTTTAATCCTGTTTTATCGGTTTACCGATATTGCCATTGCAGACTATATGATTGGCACCTTCTGTCTGTCCATGATGGCTGTTGTTCTCGGAGAACTGACCGTCTCCCTGGCACTCAGGTTTAATAAAAAATACCTGGACCAGCTTTCAGAGAGAATGAACCGCAAAGAAGCCCTTTCCATAGAGGCCTACGAGCGGGGAGACATGGCTGGATACAAAGGGTTGAACAAGCAGGCCACCGATGCCTGGGGCAGAAAATTTTTTGCCATGATGGGCCATTCTGCGGCGATTCTCTGGCCGATTCCCTTTGCATTGGGCTGGATGCAGACCCGGTTTACGGGTGTGGACTTTGAGATTTTATTTCCCTTTTCCCTGATTACCGATTCCGTGGGGTATACCTTTTCTTTTTTTCCGATTTATGTGCTCAGCCGCATCGTATTCGGCCATATGCGGCCGTTCCTACCCTATTTTTCATCTGTACACAAAGGCCTTTTGGCAGCTGCAGGTGCCCCAAAGCATTAAAACTTGAAACCCCTGTATCAAATTTGTATATTAAACAGGTCGGAGAGGAAAGACATGGTTGGGACAATTTTTCAGGGGTGATACTCTGGACAGGGGATAAAAAATCAGTGAAGCACTATAACAAATGCCGGGGGGCAAAGATAGGATTGGCAATGGTCTTGTCCTGGTTGTTTTTTTTGCCCCCGGATGTATTTGCCACCCAGCTCCATGCCGCTTCAGAAGGGATTATCACCCACCAGGTGGGTCATCTTTTTTTTCTTTTCTCAATGGTGGCGCTTATTTTCACCATCACAGGCAAAGCCCTGGACACCCAGAAGGGCTGGCGCCTGATCCAGTATTCTGCAATTTTTTTCATTCTCTGGAACCTGGATGCCATTGCAGCGCATTTTTTTGATAACCAGATCCAGGTCGTAAAAATAGAGAATATTTCCTTGGGTCAGATCCGGGTGGTCGCCCGCAACGGGTCCCCTGTTCTGGCATGGATATATTATGGTTTAAAGTTGGACCATCTCCTTTGTGTGCCTGCCCTGCTCTTTTTTTACAGGGGACTTTCCTGTCTGGTCAGTGCCCAGCAACAGGTAACGGTCAAAAAGGAAACCCCATGATCGTTTCCTTTATCCCCATATTGGTCGTGGATGTCGTGGGGTCGGTGGCCATGGTGGTGATTGCACTGCTTTGTCTGAACAAGGCAAGGCGATTGCGGGGAATGGACCCTGCCAATGCTGTTTTTCTGTATCTGCTGTGGATCAGTACCGGGTTCACAATTTTCGCGGTATCCAGATCCTTTGGTCATATTTTAAGGCAATTTCTCATTCTCACATCCAATGCAGAGACCTGGCATACCCTCGCTCCTTATTCCGGGAGCGTGAACACGGTATCCTTTATGCTGGTGGGGCTGATAACCCTTTTCTTTAAACAAAGCTGGCATATTAACGAGAAAATTTTATCCAGCCGGAAAAGACTTGAAGAAACCCATATCAAACTTGTAGATCTCAACCAGACCCTTGAGCAAAAGGTGGTGGCCCGGACAGAAATGCTGACCAGCTCCGAGCACAAGGCCAGAAGAATTTTTGAGCAGTCTCTGGATACCATTGTGGTGACGGATGAGGGGTTTAGGGTCTCGGAGATAAACCAGGCCGGCGTTGCCCTGACCGGGTATAAAAAAGGGGAGATGCTGGAAAAGAAAATGGGCCTGAAAGATTTTATGGCAAAGGCGTCCGAGTGGGAAAGAATCCGGGGCCTGCTGGAAGTTGACGAATATATCCTCAATGAGGAGACTGATTTTGCACTTCCCAACTTTTCCCAGGTAAGGGTTTTGATCACGGGCGGTGTTGACTACGGGGCCTTTGGCTGTGGCAAAACCTTTCATTTTATCATTAAAAATATCAATGACAAAAAACAGATGGAACAGCAGATTGCCCAGGCCGATAAGCTGGCCGCTTTGGGGGAATTGTCCGCCGGGGTGGCCCATGAGATCAACAACCCTTTGGGCATTATACTGGGATATACCCAGCTCATGTTAAAGGAAGCATCCGGGTTTGAAGAAGATCTCAAAACCATTGAAAAACATGTGCAAAATTGCAGAACAGTGGTGTCGGATCTGCTCTCTTTTTCCAGGAAAGGATCCCCGGAAAAGAGACGGCTGGATGTGGCAAGGGTCATTGACAATGTGATTAAATTTTTGTCCAATCACACGGATTTTAGAAAGGTGGAAATCGGGCGGGGGCCTTTGCCGATGCTGCCCCTCATGGTTTACGGCAATGAGCAGGAATTGGCCCAGGTGATCATCAACCTGATCATCAATGCCTGCCATGCCGTGGGTAAAAACGGCAGGATTGAGATTGAGACCGGGGAAACAAAAGACCGACAGGTGCTCATCACGGTGAAGGACAATGGTACCGGTATCCGGAAACGGCATTTTTCACGGCTGTTTGATCCTTTTTTCACCACCAAGCCCGTGGGCCAGGGAACCGGTCTTGGGCTGTCCGTGGGATATGGAATTATCCGCCGCCACGGCGGAGATATTACGGCCAGAAACCGGGAAAAAAAAGGTGCTGCCTTTACCATCAGTCTTCCATCAGCCCCGGCCGAAGAAACGCGATAAAAAAACATGGGTAAGACACCAGGATCCGCAAGGAACAGGAGAGATATCGAATGAAGGCAAATATATTGGCGGTGGATGATGAAAAGGACATGACCCGCCTGTTGCAGCGGACCCTTGAGCCGGAGATTGACTGCCGGGTGACCATGGCATTTTCCGGGGAAATGGCCCTGAACATACTGGCCCAGGCATCCTTTGACCTGGTCATTTGCGATATTAAGATGCCGGGTATGGACGGGTTTGAGCTTTTGGAGCGCCTGAAAGAAAAATACCCGGACTTGACCGTGGTCATGCTCTCGGCTTTCGGAAATATTGAGTCTGCCGTGTCTGCCATAAAAAAGGGGGCCTATGATTTTATTTCCAAACCCTTTGAACAGGAGGAGATCCTTTTCAAGATTCAAAAAGCCCTGGAGCGAAGCCGACTGCTCCATGAAAACAAACAGCTTTTGAAGGAACGCCAAAAAGAGACCCGCTCCCTGATCGGTAACAGCGAGGCCATGGAAAAGGTCTATGAAAAAATATCCCTGGTGGCAGGAAGCGATGTCACCGTTCTGATCACCGGGGAATCGGGTACGGGTAAGGATTTGACCGCACGGTCCATCCACGACCTGAGTCTCCGGAAAAACGAGTCCTTTATTCCGGTGAATTGTCCCACGATTCCCGAGCATATTCTGGAAAGTGAGCTGTTCGGGTATAAAAAAGGTGCCTTTACCAATGCGTATAGGGACAAGGCAGGCCTGTTCCAGGCCGCGGACAAGGGGACTATTTTTTTAGATAAAATAGGGGATACCGGCCCTTCCACCCAGACCAAGTTTTGGGGGGTGACCCAGAAAAAGGAGATTAAGCCCCGGGGGGATACC
>VMSR01000044.1 GCA_013792075.1 Desulfobacula sp. | reverse complement strand
CTTGCCCATCGCTTGTTCAATCTGCCGGGCATTCAACAACATTGTGTGCTTGCCGATGGTCGCAAAATCGTGTTCAACCTCATAATTGTCAAAGCTTGTTTTTTCAGGAAGGATGGTTTCCAGCAGTTCCCGCAGCTTGGGGATATTCCACTGTTTGTTGCCCATGTCATAGATAAGCTGCCCCACGGTCTCTTCAGGCGTTACTTTAAAGAATTCATAGAAAGAACGGCTGGCTAAGACCACCCTGAGGCCTTGATCCAGTATCAAAAGGGGTTCATGTATTGTCTCCACGATATCTTCGAATATCTGGTCTGTCCTAATTTCTGCCATTGTGTTCCTCTCCCCACATCTAAACCGACTGTATCTTTTTTTGATTAAATCTCTTGGGGTTTATTTCTCACCGCTTTCGGTTATAAAATCGAAACTATCTTTTGAGGGATACTCGTCCCCTTGCAACGGGGTAGTTTATTGGAGATTTTGAATTGTCAATTATCTTTGCATAAAGGTTAACATTCCAACACTCAATGATTCAAACTTTATCTGCAAAAATTTATACAAATACTGTATATCAAAAATCTGCAAATTGCAAAAAAACCCTATGATTCTATTCATTTTCCTCGCGACTATAGATGGTATAAAAGCTCATCATTGTGCCTCGATTATTCCGAATCGAAGTTTTTAACGCACCACCTTATATTGTGATCTGAATCAGACCGGAATTATCAACTCACTACATTCCCTTTCCAGCCATTGCCAAAGGTCACTCAATATACAAACATGATTTTATCCTGAGGTATTGTTCTTAAATTCAGCCCATGTCTCCCCTTCAATTTTACAAGATTCCATAATCTCCTTGCTGAATTGGAATAATAAAAGGGTTGGGTGTTCCATGGGGACTAGGCCAGGGTTGCAGGTATCATGGCCAGGAACCCTATAAATTACATGCGTTGCCCCTGAGCCCATGGCGGGAGCCGGGGGAATGCTTTTGCAAAATAAGGTCAAATTTAATTGACGTAAATCCCTTTTGAACTTAGAGTGTAAGGGATATCCGGCTCAGAACCATTGGCTGCGCCTGCAGCAATCCGGTTAATACAGTCACAGGTTAATTGTCAATGGTAAGCGGGTAAGGGTCCTCAAAAAATTTATAGGGCGGTGAATCCCGGCATGAAGCGGTTTAAAAAGGTCTACATTGAAATTACCAATATTTGTAATTTGCGCTGCAATTTCTGCCCCAAAACCCATCGGCCCTTGGAAATGATGGACGAACAGCGGTTTAAACGGATTTTAACGGCCATCCGGCCTTATACAGACTATATTTTTTTCCATTTGATGGGCGAGCCACTCCTGAATCCAAACCTGGCCATATTTTTTGAAATGAGCCACGAGGCCGGGTTAAAGGTCAATATCACCACCAATGGTACGCTTCTTGGACAAGAATTGCCGGGTTTGCTCAAAGCCCCTGCCCTGAGACAGGTGAATATCTCCCTGGGCAGTTTTGAGGCCAATGGGATGACAAAGTCCCTGGAAACATATCTGACGGGGGTGACCAACTTTGTGAATCAAGCGGCAGAAAACAGCAAGATTATATCTGCCATCCGGTTATGGAATATTGACTCTGTGCGCTCAAAGGGCAGCAACCGGCTCAATGAACAGATTCTGCAATTTTTGGAATCCCATTTGGGCCTGGCGCCAGGGGTTTTTTCCGTGCTTTCCAAAGACAATCCCAGCATGATGCTCAAAGAAAGGGTATATTTGCATTTGGCAGAAAAATTTGAATGGCCGGATTTGGAAAAAATAGATGAAAACCACAAAATTTTTTGCCATGGCCTGAGAGATCAAATGGGAATTCTGGTCGACGGGACCGTGGTGCCCTGCTGCCTGGACAGCGACGGGAATATCCCTTTGGGAAATGTGCTGGACAGTCCCATGGACGAGATCCTGCACAGTGAACGGGCCCTTGCGCTGTTTAACGGATTTTCACGACGCCGTGCTGTTGAGCCCTTGTGTCAGAAATGCGGGTATGCCCGACGGCACTAAGTTGGCCAGAATGCCCTGAACCCGGGTGGAAAAAGTTTAACGGCCGTCCCCTTTTTAAAATAAGACCCAAGACCCTGTTTACTTTCTACCCGGTATGGGGTAGATACATGGATATAATTTACCCATGTATCCGGGATGTGATGCTGGAACCTCCTGATTTTTATGCCAATAAAGATATGGTATTGTTTTTGCAAAGAAGGAAGTATGACCCTGTTTAATAAAAAATTTTCCCCCCTGATCTCTCCGTTCATGATGGCCGGAGTGTTGGTGGTGTTGTTGCCCATTTTTGCTTTTATGACCCTGGACCGGATGGAACGGCAAAAGGATTATATAAGGGAGCGGTTGCTGATCAAGGGAATTTCCCTGATCCGGACCTTTGAAGCCGGAACCCGGACCGGGATGCTGACCATGCGCTGGGGGGCCCAGAGAATCCAGGCCATGCTGCTGGAGACAGCGGGGCAGCCGGATGTCGATTATATCATGATCACCTCAAAGGAGGGGCAGATCCTGGCCCACAGTGATGGGGAAATGGTGGGCAAACGCTTTGACGCCATGCCCGATATTACGGCTGTCAGCAAGGACACCCTGCTGGTTTCCCATCGGATAAGAAAAATTAACGACCACCCGGTCTTTGAGGTATACAAACGGTTTACCCCTCTGACCACGGGATTTCGGGGCCGGCATAAACCCATGCACGGCATGGGCCATATGGGGGCAGAGTTTGAAACCAATGGGGACTCTTTGCCGGTCCCTCCCGGAGAAACGTTTCAAAATCCTGGGCCCGGAAAAGAGTTCTCCGGCATGGTCGAACACTATATATTTGCCGGGCTTTCCATGACCCGGGCAAACCTGGCCCAGGAGCGTCTGGTCAAAGAGACCATCGGCAGGGGATTCCTTTTTTTTCTTGTGGGGTGCGTTGGCATGATCTGTCTTTTTGCCTTCCAGGCCTATCGGTCTGCCAAGGCCTCGTTGACAAGTGTAAAGGCCTTTTCCGACAATGTGGTCCAGAACATGCCCGCAGGACTTGTCACCATTGACCTGGAGCACAAGATTACCTCCATGAACAGGGAAGCCCGGGAGATTCTGGGACAGGTACCGGAAAAACCCTTTCCCCAGATGATTCAATTGGTGGCTGAAATGAAGAGCTCAGGAAGACCCGTATCCCGGGAAGTTACCCTCCATCAGGGGAGCTCCCATGAGTTGCGCCTGGACATGACGGCCTCTCCCATTCTGGACAATGAAGAAAGTGTCCTGGGGTTTTTGTTTTTGTTCCGGGATCTGACCCAGCTCAAGGAATTGAAAAAAGAGGTGGAAACCACCCGGCATCTGGCGGCCATCGGCAAGCTTGCAGGAGGGGTGGCCCATGAGATCAGAAACCCTTTAAGCTCCATCAAGGGGTTTGCCACCTATTTCGGCAAGCGGTATGAGAACAATTCCGAAGACAGGGAAACCGCCCTGATCATGGTTCAGGAAGTGGAACGTATCAATAGGTCCGTAACCCAGCTGTTGGAATTTGCCAAACCCCTGGCCGTGGAAAATAAGGAGGTCCGGGTTGAGGATTTGATCGCCCATTCCCTGAAACTGGTCCAGCACGATCTGGATAAAAAAGCGATTGAGACCCGGGTCAGCGTCCAAACAGAAAAAACGGTTTTCAGGACAGATCCGGACCGGATTAACCAGATCCTTCTCAATCTGTATATGAACGCCATTGTTGCCATGGAAAATGGGGGAAAATTGGAAATTGCCGTTGTGGATTGTCCCGACCAAAAGGGGATTGAAATTCATGTGACCGACAATGGGTGCGGCATTGACAAAAATCATCTGGAGGATGTGTTTGACCCGTATTTTACCACCCGGCCCGAGGGAACAGGCCTTGGGCTGTCCATTGTCCACAGGATTGTTGAAAACCTGAGAGGTGAGATCCGGGTGGAAAGTGAACAGGGGAAAGGGACCCGGTTTTTGATCCGGCTGCCGGCTCTGGCCAAAGAATATGGAGCAAAAAAGGATAAGGTATGACCCAAAATAAACTATTGGTGGTGGATGATGATGCCGCCCATGCACGGATGCTCAAAACCTTGATGACCGACTGGGGGTATAAGATTTTTCTGGCCCATGACGGGGATGTGGGGGTGGAGATGGTCAAATCCCAGGCCTTTGACATGGTGCTTTTGGATATGAAGATGGTAAAAATGTCCGGCATGGAGGCCTTACAGCAGATCCGCGAATATAACCCTTCATTGCCCGTGATCATCATGACCGCCTATTCCTCCGTGGATACAGCAGTGAAAGCACTGAAGATAGGGGCCTACGATTATTTGACCAAACCCCTTGATTTTGACAAGCTCCGGCTGACCATAGACCGGGTTATGGAGCGGATTTTTTTGAAGACAGAGAACACCTCACTGAAGAACCGGCTGGAACAGGCTGTTTTTTCCCATGATATCCTGGGCAAAAGCCCGGCCATGGCCGCACTTTTGGATACCATCCATATGGTGGCCCCCACCGAGGCCAATGTGCTGGTAACCGGGGAATCGGGAACCGGAAAGGAATTGGTTTCCTCTGCCCTGCATTATAACAGCCCGAGAAAGGACCAGGCCTTTGTCCGAATCAATTGTGCCGCCATCACGGAAACCCTTCTGGAATCTGAATTGTTCGGCCATGAACGAGGGGCCTTTACCGGGGCGGAGAAAAAAAGAAAGGGAAAATTTCTCCAGGCAGACCGTGGGAGCATCCTCCTGGACGAAATCGGGGAGATGAGTCTGGCCATGCAGGCCAAGCTATTGCGGGTGATCCAGGAAAAAGAGATCACCCCCGTGGGAAGTGACCAGAACATTCACGTGGATGTGAGGATCATTGCCGCCACCAACAGGGATTTGAAAACCCTGGCAGAAGAGAACAGCTTCAGGCAGGATCTGTACTATCGGCTCAATGTGGTGACCATTGAGGTCCCGCCCCTGCGGATGCGGCCCGAGGATATCCCGGAGCTGGCCCTTCATTTTTTGAGGGACTTTTCCCAAAAGAACAAGCGGGACATCCAGGGATTTTCTCCGGATGCCATGGATGCCATGATCCGGTACCCATGGCCGGGAAATGTCAGGGAATTGATGAATGCTATTGAGCGGGGGGTGGTGATGGCAAGGTCTGATTATATCGGCAAACAGGATCTTTCCTTTATCCTTCCCGATGATCCCCCGGATCTTTCCCAGGGATTTGGCCTTGAAAATATTGCCTTGTCCACGATTGAGGAAAAGGCGATTTTGTCCACCCTGGAATCTGCCAGGGGAAATAAAAGCGAAACCGCCCGGCGCCTGGGAATCACCCGGAAGACCCTGCTGAAAAAATTAAAATTGTATGGAAGGGAAACCTGAACGCTTAAAACCGTTCGATGAGCTTGTCGATGAGAAAGGTGGACTCCCGCATGGCCTGGTCGCTGAAGGGTCCAAACCATCGGGCCACATGGGTGAACTGGTCAATGAACAATTGTTTGTCATTGGTTTCCAGCATTTTCAAATGCAGAATCAAGCTGAGAATAAATTCTTTGAGCAGGTCCCGCCGCTCCTGGGTGGCAAAGATGATCTCTGCATACAAGGCGCTGTCCTGGGCAAAAAGCCGGCCCACCATGCCCAGTTCCAGGCGGTAAATGGGGCTTGAAAATTCCAGGGTCCGGGCCAGTTTTGCCTGGCGCTGGCAGAGAAAATCCCCGAAACAAAAAGTGGCAAAGTGACGCAACGCCTGGACAATTTCCATGATTTGATCATGCTCCTGGGGGGTGGATTCGACCACCACTGCCCCCCAAAGGCCCAGCTGGTCTGTGAGCCATTGGCAGGCTGTTTCGTCCCTTCCCGGACAGACCACGACGATTTGCTTGTCAAGGCAGCTTAAGGTGGGGCCGAACAAAGGATGAATCCCCAGTACCGGTCCCGGGTGGGACAGCAGCATCTGGGCGACCGGTCCTGTTTTTACCGAGGTCAGGTCTGCCAGCAGGGCTGTGGGAGGCAAAAAAGGGGCAATTTTTTCAATGACCTGGGCTGTTCGTTCAATGGGAACAGAGACCAGTGCCAGGTCAATGTTCTGGCACAGCTTTCGGGCCTGATCCCAGTTGTGTTCGGTTAAAATGTTCACTTCATACCCGGATTTGGCAAAAAGACTTGCAAACAGGCTTCCCATCTGGCCGGCACCGCCGATGACCAGCACCCGGGAATCTGGTTTTACGCTTTTGTGTTCCATCTTCTGGGTCTGCTTTACCCGGGACTGGCGGAGGATTACCCGGTAAAGATCTTCCATGAAGTCAGGATCAAGGCCCGCGGTTTTTGACTGGAGCCTAAGCCTTGAGATCAGGTCTTCTTCCCTTGCCGGATGGTATACGGGGATGTTGTGGGCTTTTTTCAGGGCCAACACCTTTTCCACCTGGGCCTGGCGCCGGGCCAGCAGGGACAGAATTTTTGAATCAATGGCATCGATTTCATCCCGCAGGGGAAGGATCTGGTCGGAAAAGTTTTTATTGTCTTTTTTCATTTTATATGTTCTTTACAAATTTATTTTCCAAAGCAAATTAAATTACCACCAAAGGGCTGCAATTTCAAGAATGATTGATATTATTAACCTCACCCAAACCCAAAACAGCTGAAAACATACTATCCATGGACACCAGAACCGCCCTGGGGTGCCTGGCCGTGTTCGGCTCGGCATTCTTTTTTTATCTTGCCACTGTGATCATTAAATGGTCCAGCATGGCAGGGTTTGAAATTGATTCTTCCCTGTTTACCTTTGCCCGGTTTTCCATGGGGTTTGTAACGGTGCTTCTGGTCATGGGTATCGGGCGGTATAAAATAAAGATTGTCAAAAAGCGCCTGCTCATCGGCCGGGCCATTGGAAATTGCATGGCGGTGTATTGTTTTTTCAAGGGGGTTGAGCTGACCTCGGTCAGCCAGGCCAATATTTTAAACATGACCTACCCCTTGTTTATTACCCTGTTTTCATGGATTTTTTTTAAGGGTCGCCAGGACCCTGTGGCTGTTTTTATTGTCCTGATTGCCTTTGCCGGGGTCTGGCTGATATTGGCCCCGGACAAACTGTCCTTTGATTTTAACTCCTTGTGGGGGCTGGCTTCGGGCATCAGCGCCGCTGTTGCCATCATGGTCCTGAACCTGTCCCGGAAGGTCCATGATACCCATACCACCCTGTTTTTCATGTTCGGCCTGGGCACACTGATTGTTTTTTTTCTGTTTTTCGACCAGATGCGTCTCCCCTCTGCCGGGGAATTTTCCTATCTGTTCTGGTGCTCTGCCATTGCCATTGCCGGTCAATATCTTTTTACCCTTGGGTTCAAATATGTCACTGCCATTGAAGGGGGAATTATCTCCTCCACCCGGATTTTGCTGGCAGCCATGCTGGGGCCCTTCATCGCCATGGATGCTTCCTTGTCCCTGTCCGGGTGGACCGGGGCCTTTTTGATTTTTGCGGCCAATGTGTATCTGACCGCAAGAAAGGCAAAGGGGTGAGATCCACTGTACGCTCTTATTTTAATCTGTGGATTTTCCCGAAAAAATATTGTAAGAATCAAAAAGTTTTGGCGGGCAACCGGGGTTTTTAGTCTGGGAAAACGCTTCTTGTAACCCCAGGTTGCTCTCTTGTTTTAAAAACCGATGATGCGCGTTTTTTACTTTGGCCAGGCGGGTCAACAGATCTTCTCTTTTTGTTATGCTCCGAACCTGCCGCTGACAGGATACCTCGATGCAAGAAAACCCTTCCTACGCGCAATTGCTGCAGCGTATAAGCGAACTGGAAAACCAGTCGGCGTTGCCCTTTGCCCCCAAACTGCCTGGAACGGGTGTGGCCTGCCTTCAGGGGAACGCTTTTTTCCAGACGATGATGGACAATGTACCGGATTTAATCTGGGCAAAGGATATGGAGGATCGGTTTCTGTTCGTTAACAAGGCCATGTGCCAATGCCTGCTGAACTGCGAAACCACACAGACACCTGTGGGGAAAACGGATCGTTATTTTACTGAAAAAGAGCGAAAACAGGGATTCTTGCACACCTTTGGCAAGATTTGCGAGGATTCGGACAAAAAGGTTAAAGAAACCCGCACCCCAGGCCGGTTCATTGAAGAGGGGTTTGTCCGGGGAAAATATCTGGTCCTTGAGGTTCACAAGGCGCCTTTTTTTAATGCCCAGGGAGAAATGGCGGGTACGGTGGG
>VMSR01000215.1 GCA_013792075.1 Desulfobacula sp. | reverse complement strand
TGCGACAGGATTGCCATCATCAACAAGGGTCGGGTGGTGGCCAACGACACCACCTCCCAATTAAAACAGAATGCCACCCAGGCTTCGCTCATCCGTCTCTCCCTTTCGGGACCCACTGAAAGCCAAGCCCTGGACCTGCTTAAAACCATTGATGACAGGCTGGAAATAAAGTCCATTGCTCCCATTGAGCAGAACATGGTTTCCTTTGAAATCAGGAACCCGGACATTGGATCGGAAAATACAGATATCAGATCCCGGATTTATATGAAAATCAAAGAAACCGACTGGACCCTGACAGAGCTTGCCAAAGAATCCCAGGCACTTGAAAAAATATTCCAGGAACTGACAAGAGAGGAAGTGTAATGCTGACCCAGATCAAAACCATTGCTGCCAAAGAATTCAAAGACTATTTTATCTCACCCATTGCCTATATTGTGATTGCACTCTTTTTGATTGTAAGCGGGTGGTTTTTCTTTTCCACCTTTTTCATATTCGGGCGGGCGGATCTAAGGGATTTTTTCTCATTTTTACCCATTACCTTTTCCTTTTTTATACCGGCCATTACCATGCGGCTTTTTTCAGAAGAAAAAAATGTGGGGTCCTATGAAACCCTTCTGACCATGCCCGTCTCTTTTTCGGACATTGCCATTGGAAAATTTTTTGCGGCCACCTTGTTTACGACCGCCATGCTGGTCCCCACCCTTGCCTATCCCCTGTTTATCTCTTTTATCGGCGATGTGGACCCGGGCCCTGTCATCGGCGGCTACCTGGGGGCTGTTTTGCTGGCAGCGGCCTATTGCAGCATTGGCATTTTTGCCTCGGCCCTGACCCGGAACCAGATCATCGCCTTTCTCATCGGATGCGCCCTGTGTTTTACCCTGACCATCCTTGACCGGATGCTGTTTTTCGTGCCGGAAAAACTTACGGCTTTCATCGAATTTATCGGGGCCAATTCCCATTTTGCAAATATTTCCAAAGGCATCATAGATTCACGGGATATCCTTTATTTTATCAGCCTGGTCTTTGTTTTCATTTTTTCAACCTATATTGTTATGCATGAGAAGAACTAAGGAGACACCATGGGTAATCCATCCATAAAAGAACATTATTTTAAATTTATCCTGTATATAGCTGTGATTGTACTGGTCAACATTGTGGGACTGAACCTGTTTTCCAGGACAGACCTGACCCGAAATAAACTTTATTCCCTGTCCGATGCCAGCAAAGATGCCGTGGGCACCCTGTCGGAACCCCTGAGCATCAACGTCTTTTTCTCCAATGATTTGCCGGCCCCTTACAACAACACCGAGCGGTATCTTCGGGACCTGCTGGTCGAGTATGCCGCCAATAGCGGCAGACATTTTAACTATACCTTCTACAATGTTTCTTCCGAACAGGGAGATCTGACAAAACAGGCAGATGACAACCGGGAAATTGCCAAAAATTTTGGAATCCAGCCGGTCCAGATCCGGGTCATGGAAAATGACGAGGTAAAGTTTAAAAACGCTTACATGGGCCTTGTCATCATCCACGGGGATCTCATTGAAAAAATTCCAGCCATCACCGCCACCGACGGCCTGGAATATCAGCTGACCACCGCCATTCAAAAACTAAACAACAAGGTCAGCGCCCTGTTGCGCCAGAAGGACAAAATCCGTGTAACCCTGTATTTATCGTCCTCCCTGAACCCCATTGCCCCCCTCATCGGACTTGATCAACTGCCCCAGCTGGCCAGGGGAATAGAAACGACCATTGAGGACCTGAACGCCAAAAACCTGGGGATATTTGAATTTGAACACAAAGATCTTCAAACCAAAGAAGAGATGGAAACCATTTCCAAAAAATTTGACCTCATGGCCATGACCTGGCCTGAAATCGCCGACAAAAAAATTGCAGCAGGCCATGGGGCGGCAGGCCTTGTAATGGAATACAAAGGACAGGCGACCACCCTGCCCCTTATTTCCACGGTGGAACTGCCCATCATCGGCACCACCTATCAGATGGCCGATCCACAGAGGCTGGAACAAGAACTGACAGCCATCATGGAAAAACTGATCGGCATTAACAAGGACATTGGGTACCTGTCCGACCACGGCACCCCCATATTGGGACAGGACAGGATGGCCATGATGCAGGGAAGACCCGGCGATGGGCTGGAGGTATTCAACCAGCTTTTATCCTCCCGCTACGACATCAAATCCATCAACTTAAAGGATGCCCCCATTCCCGACGGTTTGACTTGTTTGATTATTGCAAAACCCACAGAACCCTTTTCCGATTATGACCTGTTCCAGATCGACCAGGCCCTGATGAAGGGAACCAATATTGCCTTTTTCGGTGATGCCTTCAACGAAATCATGCCCCAGGGCGGCATGGGCATGCCCCCCCAGTATGTCCCCATGGATACAGGCCTGGAAAAATTATTGACCCACTACGGGATCAGCATGAAACCTGCCTATGTGCTGGACAAGGAGGCCTACAGGCACCAGCTTCCTCCAAACCAGGGCGGCGGAGAACAAACCATCTATTTTGCCCCCATGCTAAAGGAAACCTCCATTAACACTGCCCCCGGGTTCATGAACAATATCAAGGGCCTTGTGGCCATGCAGATCTCGCCTTTGACCCTTGAAACAAAAAATATCGATACCGGACGGGTGAGTGCCACTCGACTTTTGGCATCCTCGGACCAGGCATGGCTCATGGAGGGCATGATCAACCTGAACCCCATGTTCATTACCCCGCCGACCGTCCCGGAGGAATTCAAAACCTTTGACCTGGCCTATATTCTGGAAGGAAACTTCACCAGTTTTTTTGCAGGAAAAGCGATTCCTGAAAAAAAGATAGGGGTAAAAGATATCACCGAAGATACAGAAACAATGCCGGCCGAAACCAAGGCCCCCGAAGGGCTTATGGCCCAGAACCAGATGCTGGCATCCTCCAAGCCTGCCAAACTTTTTGTACTGGCCTGCTCCCAGATGCTCCAGGACAATATGCTGGATCCTGCCGGCCGCTCCACCAATGCCACCTTTTTGCTAAATGTGATCGACCACCTCAACGGGGAAGACAAAATTGCGGCCATGAGAAGCAAGCAGCAGACCCTAAATCCCCTTGCCGAGATCACGCCTTTTGCCAGAGGGGTGATCAAAACAATTAACATCGCCATCCTGCCGGTTCTGGTTGTCCTGTTCGGCCTGGGCGTTCTTGTTTTCCGGAACGCTAAAAAGAAAAGAATCTCAAAGATGTTTAACGTCTAATAAGGAACCCAAACAGATATGAAAAAAGAATATATACTACTGGCTGTGCTCATCCTTGCCCTAAGCGCCTATCTTGTATTTAAAAAAGACAACCAGCGCAATTACACCTTGCCCCAACCCGTGTCCATCGAGAAAGGGAAAATTGACAGAATGGTCATTTCCCAAAAAAAAGCGCCCGATGGCCTTACAATTGAACTGAAAAAAGACAAGGACGCCTGGGCAGTGACGGATAAAAATTTTACTGCTGATATGACGGCCGTCAATAATATGCTGGACGTGGCAAGGGATCTTCGTCTATCCGCCCTTATTTCCGAAAGCGCAGATCTTATCCGGTATGAGTTGGATGAGGCCCGTGCCGTTGGGGTAATTGTCGCCAGCGGCAAAGAGACCCTTCTGGAATTTAAGATCGGCAAAACCGCCCCCAGCGGAAATCATACCTTTGTCATGCTGGCAGGTGACACCAGAATCTATCAGGCAGACGGCAGCTTTAGAAACGCTTTTGATACCACGGTTGACGCTCTCAGGGACAAACGGGTCTTGACCTTCAAGGAAGAAGCCATTAACCGCATCACCCTGGAAAAAGGAGGGGTATCAAAAGTTCTCAGTGCGGTCCAGACACCGGACGGCAAAGAGAAACCCTCTGTTTCATGGAGATTTGAAGACAAAACCCTGCCGGATGGCGAGGCCCTTACAAATCTTCTATCTTCCCTGTCATTTCTGGCATGTGAGTCTTTTTCAGACAAATTTTCAAAACAAGACCTGGAAAAAAATCCCCCAACCTGTAAAATAACCCTTGAAAATGAAACCCCAATTGTTCTAAACCTCTTTGACCGGGACAATGGGGAAACACTTTTCGGCACCTCTTCCGCAAGTCCGTATGCCTTCATCCTGGAATCTTATAAGGGAAAGGACATCCTTTCATATGTGGATAAAATTGCAGGACTTGCCGAGGAAACAAAAAAATAGCTGAAAAGTGAATCGGTTTCTAAAGTCCGCCGGACAATTTCCAGCGGACGTTAGAATCAATTTTTGGTTTTTTTTATTTTTTGTTTCTGATATAATTTTGGATACTTGAATAATCATGTTCATCTTCCGCTTGATGCAAAGGAAAAACCATGGTCTCAGAAAATCATACGCTCTGTTCAGATACCCGGATCAAAATCCTTGTTATGGATGACGAACACCATATCCTCACCATTACCCAGAAAATGCTTGAAAAATTCGGTTATTCCGTTGTTTTGGCGGAAACCGGACAAGAGGCGATTGATCGCTATTGTGAAGCCTGCGAACAAAAGGCCCCTTTCTCCATGGTGATCATGGATCTGACCATTCCCGGCGGTATGGGGGGTGAAGATGCCTCAAAAAAGATCCTCGAACTGGATCCCCATGCATGTATTGTTTTATCTTCAGGCAATTCAAACAATCCGGTCATGTCCAATTACAAGGCATACGGACTCAAGGGTGTTATCCCCAAACCCTATCGGCTTGCTGAATTAAAAAAAACCATCGATCAATTGATCAATACCCCATAATCCGTTTAAAATAAGAACCCAAAACGTTTCCTCTCCTTCACTCCACTTTACCCCCCAACATGCCTATTTTTCCGCATCACGCCCAAGATCCCCAAAAAGCTAACCTATTGATTTTAAATATATTTCTCCATAGTCTTTTTCGGAAAACCACAGAGCCATACCATAAGAACCACTTTACTCCCCTTCACACACCCCCGGGCCTTTGCCTTTAAAACAGGCAATTTCATTAAAAATTATAAAATATTTTGAATTTTCTTCTTGACTTACAGCGCATTTTTCGTAAAAGTGTGTCGTATGGTGGTGGAAAGTGGATGTAATTTTTACTGAGGCGGTAATAAGTGTTTCGATCAAGCTCCTTTCATACAATTGACCCAAAAGGCAGGATTATCATTCCGGCAAGGTTCCGGAAGGTCTTGAAGGCAGATGATGAATACGGGGTGGTGATCTCAATCAAGGACGGCTGTATCTACGCGTATACCTTCGATGAATGGAAAAAACTTGAACAAAGAATCCGTGCGGCCAAAAGCGCCAGTATGGAAAAATTCAAACGTTTTTTTCTTGGCAATGCCTGCCCGTTGAAATGCGATAACCAGGATAGGATTCTTATTCCCCAGAGTTTAAGAACCTATGCTGATATTGAAAAGGATATTGTCCTTGTGGGTGTTCTGGACCGGTTTGAAATTTGGTCCAGGGAAAAATGGGATCACGAGAACCTCAAAATGGAGCAAGAACTTGAAAAAGAGGAAGTACGAGAAGAAATTGCTTCCCTAGGGTTGTAAAAATGGGATTTGAACATACATCTGTCATGCCAAAGGAAGTGCATGAGTATCAAAACCTGAAACCCGGAGACATTTGTGTGGATTGTACCTTGGGCGGTTCAGGACATGCGCTTTCAACTATCAGGGCCATCCTCCCCAATGGCACTCTCCTGGGCATTGACCAGGACATGGACGCCATTGACAACGCGAAAAAAGTGCTTAATCCCTTTGAAAAAAACATCCGATTGTTCCATAGCAATTTTTCCAAACTCCCGGAAATTCTGGAATCATGCGGTATCACCGGCGTCAATTCCATCCTCCTTGACCTGGGTTTTTCCTTCAACCAGCTGGTGAATGGGAATCGCGGGTTCAGTTTCAACAAAGACGAACCCCTGGATATGCGAATGGATATCCGGACCCCCCTCACGGCGCGGCAGGTTATAAACACCTACACGGAAAAAGATTTGGTTAATATTTTTTTTAAATTTGGAGAGGAACGGTTTTCCAGGAAACTCACACGGACCATTATAAAAAAACGGGAAGAAGCCCCCATTGAAACGAGCAAAGAACTGGCCCAGATCCTTGTGGATGCAACCCCTGCAAAACAAATCTTTGCCCAGAAAATCCATCCGGCCACCCGGGTTTTCCAGGCCTTGCGAATTGAGGTTAACCAGGAACTGGCCCAGCTTGAAACCTTTATGAAAGACCTTCCTTCCCTGCTTGTAAAGGGCGGACGGGTCTGTATTATTTCCTTTCACTCCCTTGAGGACCGCATTGTCAAACACGGCTTGAGAAAATTTGAAGCCGGGTGCACCTGCCCCAGGCAATTCCCCCATTGCATGTGCGGATTTGTACCCATGCTGAGATCAATCCTTAAAAAACCATTGCTTCCCACACAAGCGGAGATAGATGCAAACCCAATGGCCCGAAGTTCCAAACTTCGGGTGGCAGAAAGAATATGAATACACTGAAGGGACCCATGACATTAAAAACCACAACACAGAACCGGCAGCACATAGGTTTCAGATGGCTGGCACTGATTGCCATCCTGTTTTGTGAACTCATGGTCCATGCATGGGTCAGGACAGAGTCTACCCAGGCCATATTAAGGATATCCCATGCCCAGGCAGGCATCACAAAAAACATGTCCTATAAAAAAGAGTTGTCCCTTGAACGGGACAGGCTCAAATCAGATACACGGATCACAAAGATTGCCAGAACCCACCTGAACCTTTCAACCGATGCGTTTAGTCAAACCATTTACCTTTCAGGAACGGACCAATAATGAAAACCGCTCCCCAAAAAAAGACCCAGCGGCGAATTCTTATGGTTCAGATCCTGCTAGTGGGGTGTCTCTGTTTTTTGGGGGCGAAGTCCTTTGAAGTTCAGATTTTCGAGGCCCGGGACCTAACGGAAAAAGCGGAACAAAGTTATTCCAAAGACCTTACCATTAAAGGGGAACGGGGTCAGATTCTGGACCGGAATCTCAATGAACTGGGTACCAATATTGATGCCCCCACCATAACAGCCGATCCATCCCAGATCCGCAACACGGCCCAGGCGGCAAAAGACCTGGCACGGATCCTGAAAACAGATGAAAAATCTGTAAAAGAAAAATTGTCCCGGCGCGGGCGGTTTACCATGATTGCCAGAAAGGTGTCCACAGCCCAGGCTGACCAGATCAGAGCCCTGAAACTCCAGGGAATCTATTTTGAAAACGATTCCAAGCGCTTTTACCCCAATCGCGACCTGGCAGCCCAGGTCATCGGGTTTACAGGAGAAAACGATTCAGGTCTGGAAGGTCTGGAATTCAAATACAATGACATCCTCGACGGAGATATTGTCAACATAAAAGTAAGAAGAGACGGCGCCGGCAGGGTCCTGGACATCAACCAAAATCCGAGAATGGAATTAAAGGGCAATTCCATTGTGCTGACCATTGATAAAAAAATTCAGTTTCTTTCGGAAAGGACCCTTGAACAAACCGTTCGGGACCACCGGGCAAAATCCGGGATGGCCCTTGTCATGAAACCCTCCACAGGGGAATTGCTGGCCATTGCCCATTACCCGGGATTCAACCCCAACAATTACATGTCCTCGGACAAGGACACATACAGGAACAGGGCCTTGACCGATGCCTTTGAGCCGGGCTCCATCATAAAAGTATTCACAGCAGCTGCGGCCCTTGAAAAGGGATTTACCCCAAAATCCATTTTCTTTTGCGAAAAGGGTGAGTATCGTATCGGCAGGTTTACCATCCATGATACCCATCCCAGGGAATGGCTCACCTTAAACCAGATTGTCCAGTTTTCCAGCAATATCGGCGCTGCAAAAATTTCCGAAACCATTGGAAAAGAAGCACTTCACTATTACCTGGCCGGCTTTGGATTTGGTGACAAAACCGATGTGGGCTGCCCGGGTGAAACCAATGGCACCCTGCTTCCCCATGAGAAATGGTCAAACATCGATGCCGGTGCCATCTCTTTTGGCCAGGGCCTCGCGGTTTCATCTCTCCAGCTGATTTCAGGCATCTCTGCCATTGCCAACGGCGGCATGCTCATGAAACCCATGCTCATCAAAAAGATCATCTCCAATACCGGCAATGAGCTTGAAGTATTTGCCCCCACACGGCTCCGCCAGATAATTTCACCCAAAACAGCCGCCCAGGTCAAACATATGATGAACCTGGTGGTCCAGGAAGAAGGAACCGGCACAAAAGCGGCCATGGAAGGCTATGCAGTTTGTGGAAAAACAAGCACTGCCCAAAAGGCCAGCACAGGACAGGCCGGATATGCAAAAAACAAATATATTTCGGCTTTTGCCGGATTTGCCCCCCAGGAAAACCCGGAACTTGCCATCCTTGTGGTGATAGATGAACCCCAAAAACAGCATTATGGCGGGGATGTGGCAGCGCCTGCATTTAAAACCATTCTGGCCAAATCCTTTAACTATCTGAATATTGCACCTGAACGGACAAAATCCATGATCGCAGCAGTCACAAAGGGAGAGAAAAATTGAAATTGTCTGCACTGATCAAGGGCTGTGACCTGAAAAAGACAACCGATCTGGTTTTGGAATCTGGAGAGAATATTGATATTCTTGCCATCAGTTCCAGGGCCCAGGACATTAAACCGGGCGGACTTTTTCTGGCAATCAAGGGCAATTCAGCAGATGGCCATGACTATATTGACCAGGCCATTGAGAATGGGGCCATTGCCATCATTGCCCAGGAAAAACCCGTAAAATCAGATATCCCCGGGTCCGTCACTCTCATCCTTGTGGAAGATTCCAGAAAAGCCATTGCCATTGTGGCGGCAAATTTCTACGGCTGGCCTTCAAGAAACCTGACACTGGTGGGCATCACCGGAACCAACGGAAAAACGACCACCACCTGGATACTGGAAAGCATTTTCAACGCCTGCGGCTTTAGCTGCGGCGTCATTGGCACGGTCAATATCCGGTACAAGGGAAAAACATTTGACAATCCCGTCACCACCCCGGACGCCATTGAACTGCAAAAGGCGCTGTTCAACATGCAAGAGGCCGGAATCACCCACGTTATAATGGAAGTTTCCTCCCACGGCCTTTCCCAGTCCCGGGTGGATACCTGTGAGTTTGATGCCGGGGTCTATACCAATCTGACCCAGGATCACCTGGATTACCATGGGTCAATGGAAGGCTACTTTGCGTGTAAAAAACGATTTTTTACCGATTTTTTAGGGCCCAAAAGCAGGACAGGCAGAGCTCCGGCCATTATTAACATCGACGATGCCAGGGGAAAGGTTCTGGCAGACGCCATCTCCTACAAAAAATTTACCCTCAGCCATCGCCTCCCTGCAGACGTGACGGCTGTGGATATAACCGATGATATTAACGGACTGTCCGGCACCATTTGCCTGCCTGGCGGGCAATTTTCTCTGAAGACATCCCTGACCGGCCGCTTCAACCTTGAAAATATTTTATGTGCTGTGGGTGCTGCTCATGCAATCGGCATCGGCACAGAAAAGATTCAACAGGGCATAGAATCTTTGACCCGGGTGCCCGGCCGCCTGGAAAAAATAAACAACCCCCTCAACCGCTATTTGTTTGTGGATTATGCCCATACACCCGATGCACTTGAATCTATTCTTTCCACCCTGGCACAGCGGGCACCGGAACGGGTTATCACAGTATTCGGGTGCGGTGGGGACAGGGACCGGACCAAACGCCCCCTCATGGGAAAAATTGCCTGTAAATACAGTGATGTGGCCATTGTCACCTCTGACAACCCCAGAAGCGAATCCCCGGAAGCCATTGTCAAGGACATCATTGCCGGTATCCGGGAGGACAACATCTGTGAGCTGGATCAGGACACCCTTTCCACCTGTCCCGGGAAAAAAGGCTATTTCAAGGAAGTGGACCGGAAAAAAGCCATAGAGCTTGCCGTCATGATATCCAACCCATCCGATATTATTGTGGCCGCCGGCAAAGGGCACGAAACCTACCAGATCACCAATGCAGGCACCATCCACTTTGATGACACAGAAGAGCTGATCCGGGCCTGTCAAAAATACGAAACAAGGTTTACCCCCATTCAATGGAGCGGACAGGACCTGTCCAGCGCCCTGGGTGCGGCGCCTGTCATGGGCACCCTTACCCCCTCCCCTTTGTTTACCCGGATCAATACAGATTCCAGGACCATCACCTCCACCGAGGTTTTTCTTGCCCTCAAGGGCGAAACCTTTGACGGCCATGGGTTTATCCCGGACCTTATTCAAAAAGGCATCCGGGCAATTGTTGCCAAAAAGGGGTATGTCACCACCCTTGACCCATCCCTTGTGGGCCTGATGGAAAAAAAGGGAACTCTTTTTTTTGAGACAGACGATACAATGACGGCCCTGGGAAGCCTTGCCAGGTATCAAAGACTGCGTTCAAATGTAAAACTGATCGCCATTACCGGCTCCAACGGCAAAACCACCACCCGGAAGATCACCCAGGAAATATTTAAAACACGGTTTCACACCCTGGCAACCAAGGGAAATTTCAACAATGAAATCGGCATGCCCCTGACCCTGCTGAACCTCTCTTCTGCCCATGAATGGGCTGTCATTGAAATGGGCATGAACCACCCCGGTGAAATTTTCAGGCTCTGCCAAATCGCCTGCCCGGATATTGCCATTGTCACCAATACCGCGGGTGCCCATCTTGAAGGCTTAAAAAATGCAGACAATGTTGCCAGGGCCAAGGGTGAAATTTTTGAGCATGTCAGGGAAGATGGCTGTGCCGTCATTTTTGCGGATGATGAAAGACGGGAAATCCTTGAAGCCTGTGCCCAAAAAAACAAAGACATCACCCAGCTTGTGTTCTTTGGATCTGATAAAGACGCTGATACCCGTGCACTGGATATCAAAATCACCGGTCAAACCACAACCTTCAAGCTTGGGGATACAAAAGACGCAAGTGTTTATTCCATTGGCTCCCCTGCTCCTTTTATGGTCAACAATGCCCTTGCCGCCATCACTGCCGCAAAAATTGCCGGAATTTCAAGCCAGGGGATCCGAACAGGACTTGCCGCCTTTACCCCTGTTTCCGGCCGCATGAAGATGGATCAGCTTCCCAATGGTATTTCTTTCATTGATGATACCTATAATGCCAATCCCGCATCCATGGCCCAGGCCCTGAAAACCCTAATGCTCATGGCAAAGGGGAAAACAGCCATTGCCATACTCGGTGACATGCTGGAACTTGGCAAAGACTCGGACAAGCTCCACCGGGAAATCGGAAACCTTGCGGCAGAACTAAGGGTATCCCGCTTATATCTGTTTGGCGAGCAAGTAGCTCACCTGCGGTATGGTGCCCTTGAAAAAGGTCTTTCAGAAGACAAAATTTTCTGGGGATCAAAACAGGAAATTGGCGATCATTCCGTGCACCTGGCCCAAAAAGGCGATTGGATTCTTTTCAAAGGGTCCCGGGGCATGGCCATGGAAACCATTATTTCAGACATGAAGACAAAAATAACCCAACCAACCAGAAAGGTAATCTAAGGTCCATGCTCTACCAGTTTTTATATCCATTGCGTGAATATTATTCAGCCCTGAATATATTCCGGTATATTACCTTTAGAACCATATACGGCAGTCTAACGGCTTTTCTGATCTGCCTTTTGCTCGGTCCCTTTGTCATTCGCCAGCTTTCCCGAATGCAGATCGGCCAGATCATCCAGACAGACGGACCCAAGTCCCACCTGGGAAAGCAGGGAACCCCTACCATGGGCGGAATTCTGATTCTTTTTTCCGTTTTCCTGTCAACCATTCTCTGGGGAAACATCTCCAATCATTATGTTTCCATCCTTTTGTTAACCGTTCTTCTTTTTGGATTTATCGGCTTTATTGACGACTATTTGATGCAAATCAAAAAAAGAAACATGGGCTTTACCGCCAGGGGAAAGTTTACCATCCAGGTTCTTTTCGGGCTGATCATCGGATTTTTGATCTATAAATGTCCGGATTTCAACACCACCCTGACCATTCCTTTTTTTAAAGATTTCTCCCCTGACCTAGGGCTTTATTATATTCCCTTTGCCTGCCTGGTGATTGTGGGAACCTCCAATGCCGTCAACCTGACAGACGGATTGGACGGACTTGCCATAGGCCCCTATATTGTGGCCAGTGTGACCTATATGTTTTTTGCCTATGTGGCAGGCCACACCCAGTTTGCCGGATATCTCCATGTCCGGCACATTGCATCGGCCGGAGAAATTACCGTTATCTGCGGAATTCTGGCCGGTGCGGGCCTGGGGTTTCTCTGGTTCAATGCCCACCCGGCCCAGGTGTTCATGGGAGATTCCGGATCCATCCCCCTGGGCGCCATCCTGGGCACCATTGCCGTGGTTACCAAGCAGGAAATTTTGTTGCTCATTGTGGGGGGACTTTTTGTCATCGAAGCCATGTCCGTCATCATCCAGGTTTCCTATTTTAAAATATCAAAGGGAAAGCGCGTCTTCAGGATGGCGCCCCTGCACCACCATTTTGAACTCAAGGGCTGGCATGAGTCCAAGGTCATCGTGAGATTCTGGATCATCGCCATTACCCTGGCCCTGATTTCATTGAGTACACTTAAGATAAGGTAAAGCACATGGAAGAAACCAAAAAATCATATTATCTGGTCGTGGGATTGGGCAGCTCCGGTCTGTCCATGGCCCGGTTTCTCCATTCAATAGGCAGACACGTCGTGGCAACGGACATTGACGAATCAAAACCTGCGGCCCAAAGACTTCTCAAAGATCTGGGCATCCGAACCCAAATCGGGTTCCATGACCAGAAAACCTTTGACCTTGCAACGGCCATTGTGGTCAGCCCGGGCATCCCCCTGGACATGGCCTACCTCAAGGCAGCCGCCCAAAAAGGGGTTCCCATCATGGGAGAACTGGATATTTTCTCCCACTATAACAAGGCCCCTGTCATCGCCATAACAGGAACCAACGGAAAGACCACCACCACCACCCTGATCCGGGACATGCTGGAAGCCTCAGGCCTTTCCACCTTTATGGGCGGCAATATCGGCACTCCTCTGGTGGAACACCTCATGGCAGAACAAAAGGCAGACCTGATCGTGGCCGAAATTTCCAGTTTTCAGCTGGACCTTGCCAGCAACTTCAAGCCGGAATTTGCCCTCCTGCTGAATGTGACCGAAGATCATCTGGACCGGTATGACGGGTTTGACGGGTATACAGAATCCAAATGGAAAATTTTCAAAAACCAGACATCCCATGACAAAGCCATCATCAACCAGGCCATTGAAGGATTTGAAACCCGAATTTCCCGGATTGCTTCCCGTATCTTTTCTTTTTCATCCCGCCCTGAATCCCAAACCATTCAGGAAGGAGCCCGGATTTGCGGTGACAAGATCATCCTCATGACCCAAGAAGGTGTGCACCATATTGATACTTGCTCCCTGACAGAACTTCCAGGGATTCACAACCGGGAAAACATTGCAGCAGCTGCCCTGGCGAGTCTGCTGGCCGGCGGGAACATGGCGGGTATTTTACAGGCCCTGGAAAACTTTAAAAACCTTCCCCACCGCATGGCGTTTGTCCGAAAAATTAATGGCGTCGACTTTTACGATGATTCCAAGGCCACGAACACAGATGCTGTGGTCCGTGCCCTAGAATCCTTTCAAACACCTGTCATCCTGATTCTGGGAGGACGGGAAAAAGGAACTGATTTCTCACAGCTCATCCCCGCCATCAAACAAGGGGTAAAACAAATAATTGCCTTGGGCGAAGCAAAGGACCATATCCAAAAAACCCTGGAAAAAATCTGTTCGGTAGTGGCGGTGAACTCCATGAAAGAGGCTGTTGAAAAAGCCTGTGAACTGGCCGGTAAAGGAGAGGTGGTCCTGCTGTCTCCTGCCTGCGCCAGTTTTGACATGTATGAAAACTATGGCGCCAGGGGGGATGATTTTATTGCCCTGGTAAGGGGGCTTGAAAATGGCCGCTAAAACACCCAATTCCCTACACCCATTTTTCCGGGAAAAACGTATTCTCTTTCCGGTGCTGCTGCTTTCAGGCATTGGTATTGTAATGGTCTATTCGGCCTCATCCTCCATCAGTATGGAAGACCACAACAACCTGTTCTATTACATGAAAAAACAGGCCCTGTTTTTGTCCATCAGCCTTTGTGTAATGTTCGTCACAGCCTCCTTTCCCTACAGGCTTTATAGAAGTTTTGCCTATATCATTCTTGCAGCAGCCCTGGGCCTGCTTGTTGCTGTGCTCTTTCCCGGGCTGCATATCAAAGCAGGGGGCGCATATCGATGGTTGAACCTGGGCGGGTTCACCTTTCAACCCGCAGAATTTGCAAAATTGGCCATGATCCTTTTTATGGCCTATTCCCTGGCAAAAAAACAAGAGCTGATCGCACAATTTTCCGTCGGCTTCTTTCCCCATGCCGTTATCTTCGGCCTCTTTGCCGGGCTCATTATCCTTCAGCCGGATTTCGGCACCATCGTTGTGATGGGGCTCATCTGCTGGGGAATGATGTTTGTTGCCGGGGTAAGACTTCTCCATTTGCTCAGTCCACTGCCCCTGGTCATCCCCATTGTTTATTTTCTGATCTTCAAGGTTGAATATCGGATGCTGCGGATCCTGACCTTTCTGAACCCCTGGGATGATCCCTACAATACCGGATACCAGATCACCAATTCCTTAAAGGCCATTGGCTCCGGCGGTCTGTTTGGCAAAGGCATTGGCCTGGGGATGCAGAAAATGCACTATTTGCCGGAACCCCATACAGATTTCATCTTTTCCATCATCGGTGAAGAACTGGGTCTGGTTGGCGTATTTGCAATTTTCATACTCTACATAATTCTCCTGGTAACCGGTTCCCAGATTGCCAAGCACGCAGACAATATGTTCGGCTCCATCACAGCCGCCGGCCTGACCTTGTATATTGGGGTCCAGGTTATCATCAACACGGGGGTTGCATTGGGAGTACTTCCCACCAAAGGTCTTACCCTGCCGTTTATCAGTTATGGCGGAACCTCTCTGGTGGTCAACATGGCTGCCATGGGAATTTTAATGAACATTGGGGCATCGAATAAAAATGACCGATAAATTCAACCTGATCATTGCCGGCGGAAAAACAGGGGGACACCTTTTCCCCGGGATTGCCGTTGCCCAGGCACTCAAGGCAGAATATCCCAATGCAAAAATTCTCTTTGTCGGAACCGATGCTCCCTTTGAGGTCTCCACCTTGAAAACCTATGGGTTTGATCATAAAACCATCGTCTCCAGGCCCATCAAGGGCGGCAGTCCTTTAAGCAAACTTTTTTCAAGCGCCCTTATCCTTGTCAGCCTGGTCCAGGCCCTGGGTATTCTGACCCGTTTCAAGGCAGACTATGTACTGGGGGTTGGCGGGTTCTCATCCTTTGCACTTGTGCTGGCCGCCTGGATCCTTCGAATTCCAAGGGCCATCCAGGAACAAAATTCCATACCCGGCATTACCAACCGCATGCTGTCCCGGTTTGCCGACAGTATCTTCACAGCCTTTGAAACCACCAAGGGCATGTCCAGCAGCCCAAAAACCAAATGTGTGGGGAATCCCATCCGGAGGACAACGCCCAAAGAGCTCCAGGAAGGGCCAATGGATATCCATCCGGATGATTTTGTCATCCTGGTAACCGGAGGAAGCCAGGGCGCTGCCAGTATCAACCGGGCCTTTGTCCAGGCAATAAAATCCATGGACAACCTGGACCAGGTGTATATTATCCACCAGACAGGAATTGCCGATGAAACCGCCATAAAGCAAGCCTATGGGCAAATTAAGGTGCGGGGAACGGTCCAGGCATTTTTCCAGAACATGCCAGCACTCCAGGAGAAGGCCTGCCTTGCCATCACAAGGGCCGGTGCCTCCACGGTTTCCGAATTGACGATAAAAGGCTTGCCGGCAATTTTGGTTCCCTTTCCCCATGCTGCCGACGACCACCAGACATTTAATGCCAAAATTCTGGAAGAAAAAGGAGCCGCCATTCTCATTGCCGACAAGGACCTGACAGGATCTGTGCTAAAAGACACCCTCCAGACGCTTCTGGCAGACCGGAAAAAGTTGAAACAAATGGGACTTGCTGCAAAAAATCTGGCCATGCCCGATGCTGACAAGATCATAGCCACTATAATTTTAAACACAAAAAACTTAGGGGTGTAACCATGTACCAGAGCAATTATCATATCCACTTTGTTGGCATCGGCGGCATCGGCATGAGCGGGATTGCGGAATTGCTGATCAACCTTGGATACACCGTGTCCGGGTCAGACCTGAAACTTTCCCATATCACAAAACGGCTTGAAAAAAAGGGTGCCACAATTTTCCAGGGACATGCCAAGGGCCAGATAAAAGGGGCCAATGTCATTGTCACTTCGTCGGCCATTTCCCAGGAAAACCCGGAAGTGGTCCAGGCAAAACAGCTGATCATCCCCATCATCCCCAGGGCGGAAATGCTGGCCGAGCTCATGCGGATAAAATACTCCATCGCCATTTCCGGCGCCCATGGGAAGACCTCCACCACGGCCATGATCTCCCAGATCTTAAATACCGCTGGGCTTGATCCTACGGTGATCATCGGTGGTCTGTTACAGGGACTGGACACCAATGCCCTCCACGGTAACGGAGACTTCATTGTGGCCGAAGCCGACGAAAGTGACGGCTCGTTTCTCAAATATTCCCCCGCCATTGCAGCTGTCACCAATATTGACCTGGAGCACCTGGATTTTTACAAGGACATTGAAGACATCAAGGACACTTTTGTAAAGTTTATCAATTCCGTCCCCTTTTACGGCCTGGCCATCCTCTGCCTGGACAACCAGCACATCCAGGACATCCTGCCCAGAATCCATGTCCGGTACACCACCTTTGGCATGAGTGCCCAGTCGGATCTCCAGGCCAGGGGCATCAGCTTCCAGGGCGGGAAAAGCCGCTTTTCCGTCTTTCACAAGGACATGGACCTGGGAGAAATCAACCTGAACATTGCCGGTATTCACAATATATCCAATGCCCTGGCCGGAATCGCCACGGGCCTGGAACTGAAAATACCCTTTGACACCATCAAAAAGGCACTGGAAGAAATCAAAGGCGTCAAACGCCGCCTTGAACTAAAAGGAGAAAAAAAAGGCATCCTCGTCATGGACGATTACGGCCACCACCCCACAGAGATCATGGCCACCCTGACGGCTGTCCGGGAAAGCTATCCGGAAAGGCGCCTCATTGTTGTGTTCCAGCCCCACCGGTATACCAGGACCCAGGCGCTGTTTGATGCCTTCACCCGGTCCTTTTATCAGTCTGCCATCTTGATTGTACTGCCCATTTACGCAGCCAGTGAGGCTGCCATTGAAGGCGTGGATTCAAACCTTCTGTGCAAGGGTATAAAGGCCCATGGCCATAAGGATGTATCCTTTGCACCGGATTTTACCCAGGCCCTGTCCATGATCACCCACAAGGCGCGCAAAAATGATTTGGTCCTTACCCTGGGCGCCGGAGACATATACACCCTTGGAGAACGACTGGTGGAGATATTATAAAATAAAATGACTGCCGACAAAAACCATAGCCGCCTTAAAGAAAATTTTAAGCTTTTGTCCCAGGAGCCTTTGCGTCGCTATACCAGCTTCAGGGTCGGGGGACCGGCAGATCTTTTAGGCCTTCCCAAGGACAGGCAGTCCCTTGTTGACCTGCTTTTGGCCGCCAAAAAGGAAAACATACCTGTCAGTATTATAGGGGGCGGTACCAATATTCTGGTTTCTGACAAGGGCATTCGGGGACTTGTCATTGTTCTGAGTGAATTCAAATCCCTTCCCTGCAGGGTGGAAGCGCCCCAAAACACCCAAAAGGATACAAAGACCATCATTGCCGATGCAGGAGAGCGCTTGTCAACGGTCTGCAATTTTGCCATGGACCAGGGCCTTTCCGGACTTGAGTTTGCCGCCGGTATCCCCGGCACCCTTGGGGGCGCCATCATGATGAATGCCGGAACCGCCACCTGGAATATTTCCCAGGCAGTGGCCTCTGTGGAAACCATTGACACAAAGACGCTTTTGTATCAGACCCTTGAAAAAAAAGACCTTGCCTTTTCCTATCGGAAACTATGTCTGGAAGACAATATCCTTCTTGGAGCACATTTTACCCTGACAACGGCAGACCCGAAACTGATCCGAAAAAGATTTGACCAACAGATGAAAAACAAAAAGGCCACCCAGCCGGTATCCCTGGCAAGTGCAGGATGCTTCTTCAAAAACCCGCCAAATAACCTGCCGGCCGGAAAGCTCATTGAAGATGCCGGTTTAAAGGGGAAAAAAATCAATGGTGCAATGGTATCGGAACTCCATGCCAATTTCATCATCAACACCGGCAATGCCAGGTGTGCGGATATACTGGCCCTGAAAAGACTGATCCAAAAAACCGTGTTTGAAAAATTTCAGATACAACTTGAAACAGAAGTAAAGGTAACAGGTGAATAAACAAATGAAACAGAACAAGTATAAGCCTGAACCGTCTTCCCCCAAAGGGAAAAATGCCGGCCCAAACCTCCTGGAAAAAAACGGTCTGAAAATCTGTGTAACAGTTGGCCTGGTAATTCTGATGAGCCTTTCAGCCATCTGGGTCCATGATGCCATCACCCAATGCCCGTTTTTCACCATAAAACAGGTGGACATTTCAGGGGCCCTTCGGGTGGAAAAAAAGGAGATCATTCAACTTGCAGGCCTGACAGAACAGGCCAACCTGTTTCAGATAAACCTGAACATCATTGAGCAGCAACTTGTCAGCCATCCCTGGATTGAAAGGGCCTCGGTCAAACGCTCTTTTTTTTCAACCCTTGTGGTGGCCATTGTTGAAGAAGAACCCCTGGCCATTGTGAATATTGAGAATCTGGCCGACATCATCATCAACACCCAGGGACAGCCCTTTAAGGAATATGACCCCCAAAAGGATCAGCTGAACTTTCTCCCGGTTATCTCCGGGGTGGATCTGACCCAGGCCGGCACCACCTACCAATTTGAGGGGCTCTTGTTCAATTCCATCATGGATCTTTTGAAACTCCAGGGGTTTGGCAGGATCAGCAAGATCATGGGAGATGAAAACATCGGCATCACCATTCAAAGTCAGGACATTTACAATCGAAATCCGGTCAATACACAAACAATCATGCCCATAAAACTTGGGTTCAACCAGTTTGAGGAAAAACGGATCAAGGCAATAAAAATCAGCACCTATATTGATAAAAATTTTCCAGACAAAAGCATTTGCGCCATGGATCTTTATAACATTGAAAAAATCTTTATCACTACAAAAGAGACTGATGCTCTGCACCACACACTAGAAAAGGGGGTTTAATTTGCAGGGAAACGAAAAAATAATAGTAGGTCTCGACATCGGCACGACCAAGATCTGCGCAGTTGTCGGGGAGATGCTCGATGATGAAATCAACATCATCGGCGTGGGATCCCACCCGTCCACAGGGTTGCGCAAGGGATCTGTGGTAAACATAGAATCAACCGTGGACGCCATACGAAAAGCCGTTGAAGAAGCAGAACTCATGGCCGGCTGTGACATTTCATCTGTTTATGTGGGGATTGCCGGAAACCATATCAAAGGGTTCAACAGCCATGGCATCATTGCCATCAAGGGCCGGGAAATCATGGAATCCGATGTGGAAAGGGTAATAGACGCTGCAAAAGCGGTTGCCATCCCCACGGATCGGGAGATTCTCCATGTCATTCCCCAGGAATTCATCGTGGATGATATGGAGTCCATTCAAAACCCCGTGGGCATGACAGCCATCCGCCTTGAAGCAAAAATCCATATTGTCACAGGGGCGGTCTCTTCGGCGAGAAATATTATCAAATGCTGCAACAAGGCAGGCCTTGAGGTCTGTGATGTTGTCTTGGAATCCCTGGCCTCTGGCCAGGCAGTCCTCACCAATGAAGAAAAGGAACTTGGGTGTCTGCTGGCGGATATGGGAGGCGGAACCACAGACCTTGCCCTTTTTAAGGACAACAACGTCAAATTTATTTATGAGCTAACAGTGGGCGGCAACAACCTGACCAACGATATTTCCATCGGGCTGCGGACCCCCCTGCCCGAGGCGGAAAAAATTAAAATAGAACACGGCACCTGCGTGCCTCAGAATGTAAAACAAGGCGCCACCATTCAAGTGCCGGCTGTGGGCGGCAGGGCTCCCAAAAAATTATCCAAGGGTATTCTGGCAGAAATTCTTGAACCCAGAGTGGATGAAATTTTTTCCCTGTTGAAAAAAGAGATCTTTTCCAACGGACTTGAAAACTCCTTTCCTGCCGGGTTTGTTCTGACAGGGGGAAGTGTAGTCCTGAACGGTATTTCGGAAATTGCCGAATCGGTTTTCAATGTTCCGGTGAGAATTGGCCAACCCAATAATATCGGCGGGTTAAAAGATATTGTAAGAAACCCAGCCTATGCAACAGGGGTGGGCCTTGTGATTTTCGGCAGCAATGCAACCTGCAAGCTTGATTTCAAAGAAACAGATACACGCGGTTTAAAACCCATATTAACAAGAATGAAACAATGGTTTAAAGATATCATCTAATTTTTAGGGAGGTGGATATGACGTTTTCTTATGTAGAGAGTGACAAATCGGCAAAAATCAAGGTTATCGGTGTTGGCGGAGCCGGCGGAAACGCAGTAAACAACATGATTGACGCCAAACTTCGGGGGGTCAAATTCATTGTTGCCAATACAGATGCCCAGGCCCTTGAATCCTCACGGGCCGAGATAAAAATCCAGTTGGGGAAAACCCTGACCCAGGGTCTCGGAGCCGGGGCCAATCCCAACACAGGCAGGGAAGCTGCCCTGGAAAGCATGGATGAAATCAGAGCCGCGCTGGAAGATAGCCATATGGTTTTTATCACTGCAGGATTTGGCGGTGGAACCGGTACAGGAGCTGCTCCCATTATTGCAGAGATCTGCAAGGATCTTGGCATTCTCACCGTGGCTGTCGCATCCAAACCCTTTTCATTTGAAGGCAAAAAAAGGGAACGACAGGCCCTGGACGGACTTGAAAAACTTCATGAAATCACTGACACCGTAATCACCATTCCCAATGACAGGCTCCGGGGTATTGCCCCCAAGGGTGCCAGAATGGTGGACATGTTTATCAAAGCCGATGAAATCCTTCACCATTCCGTCAAGGGGATTACGGATCTGATCATGATGCCCGGTCACGTCAACCTGGATTTTGCAGATGTGAAAGCCACCATGCAAAAGGCAGGCAAAGCACTCATGGGAATTGGTGTTGCCTCGGGTGAAAACAGGGCCATTGAAGCGGCTGAAAAAGCCATTTCTCATCCCCTGCTGGAAGACATTTCCATCTCCGGTGCCAAAGGGGTACTCATGAATATTACCTCCAGTTCAGACCTGACCCTGGAAGAAATGACCGCAGCTTCGGACAGGATCCACCAGGAAGTCGGCGATGATGCAGACATCATCTGGGGGCAAACCTTTGATGAAGAGCTTGGGGATGAAATCCGGATCACGGTTATTGCCACCGGTATCGGCAGTGCAGAACCCAAACTTGCGGAAAATATGCATCGGTTTGATCCCAAAGCACAGGCAGCAGCAGCACAGGCAGCCACCCAACAGCCGGTTTATGCCCAGCAGGCCTATGCAGGCGCAATGGAAGCTGCAAGGCCATCGAATTCAGCATCGCCCAGGGATCCTGTTGCCAGGGGCCAAGTCCGGATTCCCACCCAGGAGGAACTGGCCAATTGGAACGAATTTGACAACCCGGTCCGGGTCACCCACAAACGGGTGGTCGGGGGTGAAGACATGGTCAATGATTATCCGCCCATGACCTTTGACCATGACGACCTGGAGGTGCCCACATTTTTGAGAAGAAAAGCAGACTGATAAATGAAAAAACGGCTTAAACCAGCCAAAAAACACGGATCAGGTAAGCGTGGCCCGGATAGACCAGCCCAGAACGAACAGGGTCCCGGGAGACAAGGACATGAAGAGCAAGGGGTCATTGTAAAACAGGGCAAAAACCTGATCAAGGCCGCCCTTGTCTATCCCAATACCTACAAGGCCGGCATGTCAAGCCTGGGGTTCCAGACGGTCTACCGGCTGGCAAACCAGGTGGAGGCCATTGCCTGTGAACGGGTATTCTTACCCGATCCAGGTCAAAAGGAAAGGGCCGTAAAAAGCCTTGAAACCGGTTTAAGTCTTGACAAATTTGACATTATTCTGTTCTCGATCTCATTTGAGAACGACTTTTTACACCTGGCCCAACTCCTGAAAGAGACCGGCATCCCCCTGCGATCATCCGATCGAAACCACATCCACCCCCTGGTGGTTGCAGGGGGGGTTGCCTGTTTTTTAAACCCGGAACCCATTGCCCCGTTCATGGATCTTTTCCTGCTCGGGGAAGCAGAGTGCCTGCTGGATGTTTTTTTTAAACACTTCCAAAAGGCCGAAAACAAGGCAGCCCTTCTTTCCACCATTGAAGCCGCCCTGCCCGGAGCCTATGTGCCCGCTCTTCACCCGCCCATTCTCTATTCCGAACAAGAGAATTCCCCCCATTTTCCCCCAGCCAAGATCCAGGTGCAATACCTTGACAGCCTTGATCAGATAAAGACCACCACCACCATCATGACCGCCGATACTGCCTTTAAAGAAACATTTCTTATCGAAACCCTGAAGGGATGTCCCCATGGGTGCCGGTTCTGCACGGCAGGATTTATCTACCGCCCCCCCCGAATCTATCCCCTGGCGACCATTTACCAGGCCATAGATGAAGCAAAGCTGCGGACAAACAAAATAGGACTGGTCAGTTCCGCAGTTCTGGACCACCCGGATATAGGCCTTATCTGCCAGTATGCCAGGGATCAGGGGCTGAAGCTTGCTTTTTCTTCCCTCAGGGCAGACAAGCTCACCGCTCCCATCATCCGGATTCTTTCGGATTCCGGGGTAAAAACCGCCACCATTGCCCCGGAAGCCGGATCCCAGAGGATGAGAAATATCATCAATAAAAAAATTACCGAAAAACAAATTCTAAATGCCGCCAAACGACTTGTGGACAAGGGAATCATCAACCTGAAACTCTATTTTATGATTGGTCTCCCCTTTGAAACAGACCAGGATGTGGCGGAAATTGTTCTGCTGGTCCTGGCCATAAAAACGGTTTTTTTAAACGCCTCGAAAAAAAAGAAAAAAATCGGCACCATCACCCTGAGCATCAACCCGTTTATTCCCAAACCCTGCACCCCCTTCCAATGGTCTGCCATGACCCGGGAGCCCCTCTTGAAACACCGGGCGGAAATCCTCCGCCAGGGCTTGAAAAAAACAGCCAATGTGACCTTAAATTTTGAATCTTTAAGGGAGGCAAAACGCCATGCCCTGCTATCTTTGGGAGACAGGCACACAGCAGATATCATTGAATCGGCAGTCGCGTTCGGCTGGACCCGGGCCCTGCGGTTGAACACTGATTATTTGGACCGGGTAATTTACCAGGAAAAACCCATGCCGGACAAAACGTTTCCGAAAATGGCATTGCCCTGGAATATACTGCACCATAGGGTTACAGATACATTTTTATCCAACGAATATAAAAAAGCCCAACAGGAAAAAAAATCAGTTTCCTGCCCTATGAAAGACTGCAGCCGTTGTCAGGTCTGTATATCCGTTTGACCAAACTTTTTTTTAGAGCATCCACCTGATAGCCGAGTCTACCATGGTAATGAGAAATGCCGCAATAAAGGTTGTCAAAAAATCTTTGATCTTAAAATCATCCATGAGTTTGTCTGTAAGCCAGAGCATAAAGGCATTGATCATAAGCTTGAAAAGACCAAAGGTTATGATCATAAAAGGCAGGGTTACGAGAATCAGGAGCCAGCCAATGAAAAAATTTACGAGTGAATACACGATTGCCACAAGAATGGCGGTATAAAAGTTTCTAACCCGTATCCCGGGCAAAAATCGGGCCACCAGAAATACAGCTACCGCCAAAATCAAAATATTTAGGATCATTCTTCACTCTCCGCCTTTTTGTAAATTCATGCCAATTGGGCCTGTCCTTGTTTTCCTATTTCCACAGTCCTTCCATCTCTAAAGGCCCTAGTTTTTTTTCCTTGAAAAATAAAGGTTCACCAGAGCAAGCAGGGAGGTGCCGCCGATCATGAGCACTGAAATGGCATTGATGACAGGCGTACTGCCGTCCCGGACCTGGAGATAGAGATTGATGGGCAGGGTTGCCTGGGACCCCACCAGGAACAGGGTGGTATTAAAATTTTCAAAGGACATGAGAAAAGAAACAGCCAATGCCCCCAGAATAGAAGGTCTTAAAAATTTTAAGGTGATATGCACAATGGTTTCAAACCGGGTCGCCCCCAGGTTCATGGCGGCTTCTTCCAGGGTGGGATCAAATTTTTTAAGTCTGGCAGAAACAATCAGGGTCACAATGGTGGTAATAAATGAAAACTGGCCCAATACCACCAGCCAGAACCCGGGCCTGAAAAGGCCCACATCAACCCCAAAATGGGTTTCAAAAAACAGTCCCAGGGTATTGGAAAAAAGCAGGATGGAAATACCCAGGATAACACCGGGAATGACAAGGGGTGCCAGCATCAGAAAAAAAAGAACGGATTTAAAGGGAAACGATTCCTGTTCAAACAAAAAAGCGGCCATGGTCCCCACAAATGTGGACAGGATGGATACAAAAAATGCCACCTTAAAACTGACCCAGATACTGTCCAGATTGATCTGATCATGGAATATTCCGGTCCTTTCCACGGTATTGCCGGTAAACCATTCCGGGGTGAACCCTTTCCAGGGAAGGGAAGGAAACATGGAATCGTTAAAAGCAAGGATACAGGTAATTGCCAGGGGTGCAAAAAGGAATACAAAATAAAGAATCACATAGAGTCGAAACCCGTGTGAATAGGATCGTGTTTGGGGAATATTTCGAATCATTGGACCACCTTTCCCAGGCGCTGGTGTGTCAGTTTCAGTCCAAGCCAGATAATCCCCGACGAGAGAATCAGCAGCAAAAATCCAAAGGCGCTGCCCTGGTTCCAGTTAAAACTTGCAATAAACTGATTGTAGATCTGTTCGGTGAACCAGAGGCCATTTTTCCCGCCCATAAGATTGGGGGTCAGATAATTGCCAAGGGTCAGCATGAACACCACAATGGAGCCTGAAACGATACCGGGAAGGCAATGGGGGATGACAATTCGCATGGCAATGGACCACACATTCCCCCCGAGGTCATAGGCGGCTTCTATGAGATTGTTATCCAGGCTTTCCAGGGCCGACAACAGCGGCACCAGCATAAAGAGCATGGAAGTGTAGACAAGCCCCATGACCATGGCCACATCGTTATAGAGCATTTCCATGGGTTGCTCCAGCACGCCGAATTTTAGCAGAAAATGATTGATGACCCCGCTTTCCCGCAGGAGAATCATCCAGCCGTATACCCGGACCAGTTCACTGACCCAAAAGGGCATCAGGACCAGAACGGCCAGAAACCCCTGGAATTTTGGAGAGACCACCTTGGTGATGTAAAATGCCACGGGCATGGTGATCAAAAAGGTCAGAAAGGTCACCAGAACCGAGAAAATAGCGGTTCTGGCAAAGGTTCTCCAATAAATGGGTTCCAAAAAAAAGAGTTTGAAATTGCCAAGGGAAAAGCCCATCTCACCCAAGGGATTTTCCGCCCGGATGGCCATGATGAACATGTCCACCTGGGGAAGCACGATCAAAAGGGTCAACCAGGCAAGTACCGGGGAGATGAAAATCACAAGCCCCCATCGGATACCCGGCTTCATGGGGTCACCGTTCCTGCGTCTTTGTACATGTTTTTTTCTTTGACAAACATCATGCCGGATTCCGGACTCCACCCTGCCTCAACCCGGTCGCCGGGCGCTATGTGGTCAAACTGCCGGGTCTGGGGAAGGGAAATCTGGATTTCCCTGTCAGATTCCGGCAACAGGGCAAGAATTCTGCTGTTTGCACCGTCAAACAAAATGGATCTGACAATGATAAAAAACCGGTTCAACCCTTCAATGGCGGCGTCAGGTTCCAGGACAATGGCCTCGGGCCGCAAAAAAAGATCAATCTCATCGCCAGGGGTAAGCTGCCCCTGGACAAGGGCTTCAAATTGATTGCCCTCGGGTGTCATGATGGCAGCAACCTGCCGGCCCTGGTGCTCTTCCAGTGAAATCACCCGGGCATCCCATTGGTTGTTCTCTCCCACAAACCGGGCCACAAAGGGAGTGGAAGGTTTTGAATATAGATTTCTGGGCGTATCCACCTGCTCAAATCTGCCCTTGTTCATAACCGCCACATGGTCTGACATGACGAGGGCTTCCGACTGGTCATGGGTGATATAGACAAAGGTCGTTCCCACCTGGGTCTGGAGAATTTTGAGTTCAATTTTCATCTGCTCCCGCAGTTTCAGGTCCAGGGCGCCAAGGGGTTCGTCCAGCAGCAAAACCGCCGGTTCCAGGATCAGGCTTCTGGCAATGGCAACCCGCTGCCGCTGCCCCCCGGACAATTGATCCACTTTTTTTTTCTCAAATCCCGGCAGCCCCACCCGTTCCAGCATTTGAGCTGTCTTTGTTTGAATGACATGGCGTTTTTCCCCTTGCCGCTCAAGGCCAAAGGCAATGTTTTGGCCCACATTCATCATGGGAAACAGGGCAAGGTTCTGAAAAATCAAATTCACAGGCCGTTTGTTGGGCGGAATCCCGGCCATGTTTCTCCCATTGATCTCAATGGTCCCGCTGGTGGGTTCAAAAAATCCGGATATCATTCGAAGCAGGGTTGTTTTCCCGCATCCCGAAGGTCCTAAAATAGAAAAAAATTTTCCTTTTTCAACATCAAAGGACACACAATCAACTGCTGTGAAATCCTGAAATTTTTTCATCACTCGAACAACTGAAAGATCTGTCTGCATCTTTGTCCCAACCCGCATAATGGTAAAATAATAGTACCCCGGCCTTTACAAGGCCCATTGGCCGAAAGATTCATGGACACAAGGGTCGTCCCATAAATCTTTCGGCACCAATGTTCTTCAAAACTGTCGCTTAAACGTTTACTTTGAAGCCTTCACCTTATCCAGGACCATGCCTTCGATGGATTCCAGGTTGGCCGGTACCGGCGGATACCATTTGATATTGTCAATATCTGCATCGGAAAAGCTTCTCTCAAAGTTGGCTCTTACACTGGCATCGGTCAATTTTATGGCGCCCTTGGAAGCGGTACCGCACTTTTCAAGATTTGTAAAAATGGCTGCATTTTCCGGTCTGAGCATGAAATTAATCCATTTATAAGCGGCTTCCGGGTTCTTTGCCTTGGCAGGAATGGCAAAGGTATCGATCCATCCCATGGCACCGCTTTTGGGCGCGACAAAATCAATGTCCGGATTTTCTTCATGGAGTTTCCACCCGCCATTGTCCCATGCCATGGCCACATAAATCTCATTGGCTCGCATGGACTGTATCAGGGCATCGCCATTGGACCAGTAATTTTGAACCAGTTTCTTATTGTCAATAAGCGCCTGCCCGATCTTGTCCATGAGGGCCTTGTACGCAACCGGATCTGAATATTTGGCAAAGGGGTCCTCTCCCATGGCAAAGGCCATGGCAATCAGGGTGGGCCGTTTGAGACGATAGCTCACCCGGCCTTCATAGGCGGCATTGAGAAGGTCTGTATAGTCCGACGCATTGGGTGCCAGTTTCTTATTGACAACAAGGCCGTCTGTTCCCCAGCAAAACGGAACGGCATGGGGTTTGCCGGCAACATTTGTGTTCTTTTTAACGGCATCCAGCATGGAGGTGATGATCTGATCTGCATTGATTTTTGAAATATCAATGGGTTGATAGATTTGGTATTTTTCCTGGACAGAGGATATCCGGTCCTGGCTGGGCTGGGCAAGGTCAAAGCCTGCGCCCCTGGTTGCCCGAAGCTTTGCAATCATCTCTTCGTTGTTGGTAAAAGTAACCTTTACATCGATATTGGTTTCTGCTTTAAATTTGTCAACAAGGACCGTGGGCGCATACCCTTTCCAGGTAAGAAGCTCAAGGGTTTCAGCCGATACCGGAGTTGACAGGAAACAAAACCCTGCAACCATGGCAACCAACAAAGCAATCATTTTTCTCAACATTTTTTTCCTCCATTTTTATTTTTATTGGATAGACGTTCAAGACAAGGTGCTCCACCATTAATTGCCTATCACTATTCCTGACGGGTGTAAAGATTTTTCAAGTATCCCTAACAAAGGTCAAATAAAACTAAAACTAAAAAATTTAAGGATACCGGGCGTCATCTGAAATTTAAAAATTTTCCTTGAGTATCTGCACAATTAATTCTATAAGATATTCTGAATTTTGTTTGGGAATTTTTGATGATTTCCGTGTGTGGAATCATCCGATTTATAACACGACAACAACATTTAGGAGGTTTTATGTCAACTTTGGTATTTGGTCACAAAAACCCAGATACAGATTCAGTTTGTGCAGCCATTGCACTGGCGGATCTTAAGAAAAAACTTGGTGAAGATATCGCACCTGCAATGCAGGGAGAGCTTAATCCTGAATCTACATTTGTTCTTAAAAAATATGGTGTGGCTGCACCTGCGGTCGTTACCAGCTACGCCGGCAAAGATGTATACCTTGTGGATCATTCAGACCTTAGCCAGAGCCCCGACGATCTGGGAAAAGCCAATATCCTTGGCATCGTTGACCATCACAAACTGGGAGATGTGACAACCAGTCAGCCCCTTGAGTGCTGGATCTGGCCCGTTGGCTGTACCTGCACCGTTGTGGCCTCCATGTATAAATATTTTGGCATTGCCATCCCGAAAGATATTGCCGGTATCATGCTCTGCGCCATCCTTTCCGATACGGTTATCTTCAAATCAGCCACCTGTACAGATTCTGACAAAAAAGTCTGTGCCGAGCTGTCTGAAATCTGCGGCGAAAAAGATCTGCCGGCCCTTGGCATTGAAATGTTCAAAGTAAAATCAGCGGTTGAGGGTACCCCCATCCGGGAACTGGTTTTCCGGGATTACAAAGATTTCAACATGAACGGCAAAGGCGTGGGCGTGGGTCAGCTTGAGCTGGTAGATCTTTCCATTGTGGATGGCATTAAAGCCGACCTTGAAAAAGATATTGCCGCCCTTAAGAAAGAAAAAGGCCACCACAGCGTATTTCTCATGCTGACCGATATCATGAAGGAAGGTACAGAACTTTTAATCGTATCAGATGACGAATCTGTTGTTGAAAAAGCTTTTGGCGTGAAACCGGCAAACGGGAAAGCGTGGCTTCCCGGCATCATGAGCCGTAAAAAAGAGATCGTGCCCTTTCTTGAAAAAGTATTCGGCAAATAGACGAATACCCTAAAAACCAAAAGGGGCCGGGAAAAATCTTTTCCCGGCCCCTTTTTATATTTTTTAGATATATCTACCCTTTTGTTCAGACCTTTTCCAAGGGATTGAACACACCCCTTAATTTTTCAGACAGCATGGCCACATCAAACGGCTTGAGGATAAAATCATTGCACCCTTTTTCCATCATCCGGTTGAGGTCTTCTTCTCTGCTATAGCCCGAGGAAACAAGCACCCGGGTATCAGGCCGAATTCTCCGGATCACCTCATAGGTCTCCAACCCGTTCATTCCGGGCATGACCATATCCAATATCACAAGATCGATTTTATCTCCTTCCCTATCCATTATTTTAATGGCTTCCATACCGCTGGTTGCGACTTTCACCTCATACCCAAGGGCTTCAAGCATCTCAAAACAGACCTCAATCACCCCTTTTTCATCATCCACCAGAAGAATTCTCCCCTTCCCGTTGATGATTTTATCGTCCTGTTCAACGGTGGGATCGCACTCCACAAGGGTGTCCTCGGCCGGCAGAAAAAACATGAATGAACTGCCCCGGCCCGGCTTGCTGTCAACCTTAAAAGCACCCCTGTGGCTTTTGATAATTCCATAGGCGGTTGCAAGGCCAAGGCCTGTTCCCTGCCCCCTGGCCTTTGTGGTAAAAAAAGGATCAAAGATCCGGGACATGGTCTCTTTGTCCATGCCCATGCCCGTATCGGCCACGGTAATTTTTACAAATGCACCCGGGGCCTCAAAACCAAATTCATCGATCCGTGATTCATCGATTCGAACATTCTCGGATTTGATCGTAATTTTCCCCCCCTGGGACATTGCCTGCCAGGCATTTACAAAAAGATTCATCAATACCTGTTTGATCTGGCCCTCATCCACAATCGTACCCCAGAGTTTCTTCTCCAGATATTGATCAATAATAATATCTTTTTTGGTCCTGCCAAACATTTTGGCAGACATCTTGAGCAGATAGTTCAGGTTGATCATACTGACTTCATGGCAGCTTTTCTGGGCAAAGCCAAGAAGATGCCGTGCCATTTCCGCTCCGTTGGAAACATATTCATCGATGTTGGACAGCCGCTTAAACTCCTCACTGTCCCTGTCAAAACCGCATTTCACCAGGGAAGCATATCCTTGTATCCCCATGAGGATATTGTTGAAATCATGGGCTATGCCCCCGGCAAGGGTTCCAATGGCCTCCATTTTCTGTGCCTGGCGCAGCTGGGCCTCAAGAATGACTCTCTCGGTCACATCCCGGGCAACGGCATAAACTCCTTTTCGTTCTTTTCTGGTCTCACTGGCCGGCAGATACATGGGAGAAGCCTTTAGTTCCATGTGTGCAAAGGCGCCATGGGGATCATAATGGGATAAATTCCGGCTGGCCCTTTTAAATCTGAAATTCAGTTCATGACCGTCGGTTCCCTCCTGAACAAAGTTTCCAGAGGCAACCAGTTCCCTGACCCTTTCCCGGTCACCCTTGTGAACCAGGTCTTCAAACAGACTTCCCACGAGCACCTTTCTGGAAAACCCCAGCAGTCGTTCAAACTGATCGTTCACAAAGGTAAAACACCCGTTTGTATCAAGGGTAAAGACAAGGTCCGGAGAATTGTTAACCATGTATTTGTATTGTCGTTCAGACGCTTCAAGGCGTGCGGATACCGCTTTTTTCTCTGCCAGAAGATTGCTCTGGGCCAGGGCGTTTTTTACGGTTTTAATCAGATCCGTATATTCAAATGGTTTTTTTAAATAATCCCATGCCCCTTTTTTCAGGGCTTTTACTGCAGATTCCACAGAAGCAAATCCGGTCATGATAATGATAAGAACATCCCCATCCAGACCAAAGATGTGTTCCATGACCTCATACCCATTCATGCCGGGCATGCTGATATCCAGCAAAATCAGGTCAAACCGCTGGTGCTCAAACAATGCGACAGCCTCTGAACCGTCGTGGGCACCTGTTACGTCAAATCCTTCCCGGTTCAGGCAACGTGCAATATTATCAACGATCCGCTTTTCATCATCAACAACAAGTATCTTTTCTGGTCTCATAACCTTTCCCGATTGTCATTGTTACCTGCCAGATTGCCTTTTCTCATTTTTTAGGACACCTTTGATTTTTCATAACAGACAAGCCCGCATCCCAGGCAACGGTTTGCCTCCCCATGGGCTGTTTCCACTGAAAAACCGGTGGAAAATTTATCTTTTCGCACCTCTCTGGTTCTTGCTATTTCAAGGATATTTCGGGGGGATGGGGTTACTTGAACCAGGGATCGAACATCCTGAAGAACCGATCTCTGGGTTATCATGTTGACAGGATTCTGAAATTCAATGCCGTAGATCAAATGATGGACGGCTACGGCTGCCTGCCTGCCGCCGTTAATGGCAGCAACGGCAGAAGCGTATTCAGAAATAACATCCTGTTTTGACAATAGACCGTGTTCCCTGTTTGCATCTGGTTTTTTCTGCAGTTCAACACCTTCCCAGGGCATACTGGTATCAACGCCCTTTGTTCCAGGTTGTCCACCCTCTTCCGCTACTTCATCTTCCCGGGTCTCATCAACCAAAGGCCGGAACACCAGTTCCGGAAACCGCCCGGAACCAATGATCAGGGAATCTGTATCCATAACATGTTTCACGCCTGTGTCAAGCTCAATATACTCAATTCCGGTCAAGGCCTGATCTTTTCCCATAACCCTCGTGATACCGGTATTGTAAATAATGGTTACCCCTTGCAGGGCCAGTTCTTCAATTTGTTCCCGGTCAAAGGAAGACTGGTCCGCCGGTTTCCGGGAAATAACAATGATCGTGTCGGCACCCCTGGCGCGAAGTATTTTCACGGCATCGGGCAAAGCGCTTCCGCCGCCTGCAATCACCACCTTTTTCTTGCTGTCTACCACAATGGCTTCATTGGAACTGCTTCTGAGCAGATCGATGAGCAGATATGCCCCTGGGAATACCGAGGCGGCCTTGTCCACGCCTCCCCGTGCAAGCCGGGAATCCCAGCCGCCGGTTGCGATGAAGACCGCATCATATCCTTTGCCAAGCAAATCGGGTATGGTAAAATCCCTGCCCGCCTCCCGGCCGGTTTTCACTTGAACGCCCATGTCAACAATTCCCTGGATATCCCAGTCCAGAACATCCATTGTCAGGCGCTGTCTTGCAATGGCCTTGCGCAGGATACCGCCCAGGTGATCGGTTGTTTCAAAAACAGTGGCATCATGGCCCAGCCGGGCGCTGAAAAAAGCAGCAGACAATCCTTCAACGCCACCGCCGATCACGGCAATTTTTTTGCCAGAGGCCGGAGCCTTATAGGGCTGAATCCGTTTGTCCTGGTTCATTTCATAATCGCAGACAAACCGTTTCAGGTTATTAATGCCCACGGACTCGTCCGAAAGGAGCCTGCGGCAATCAAACTCACACAGGGCCGGACAGATCCGGGAGATCACGGTGGGGAAAGGCATCCTTTCTTTTATCACCTGGAGGGATCCATGGTAATCGCCTTCCTTTATCAGGCGAACATATTCCCGTATATTGATGCCCGAAGGGCAGGCCCGCTGGCAGGGAGTCACACATTCTTCCTTTGTATACTCCCGGATGATTCTCCGGGTCACCGAGGTGAGACGGATGATATGTTTCGGGCAAATTTTTTCACAGGCGCCGCATCCGGTGCACTTTTCCTGATCCACCTTGGGCAGTCCGTCTTTTCCTATGGAAAGGGCACCAAACTGACAGGCGGTCACACAGGTGCCAAGCCCGAGGCATCCGATTCGGCAAACCTTCATTCCGCCCAGGAGCATGGCCGCTGCCCGGCAATCCTGTACCCCGCGGTAGATATAATTTAAGTCTGCATCGGCAGTGCCATAATAACACCCCGGACCTGCAAACTCAGGCTCTTTATCGGAAACGGAAACACCCATGATTTGTGCAATGGCCATGGCCACATCGCTGCCGGCCGCCACGCAGGAATTCACACTGGACAATCCATCAACAATGGCCAGGGCATTGGCATTACACCCCGGAAATCCACACCCCCCGCAATTGGCACCCGGAAGCACCTCATCAATGGCAACAACCGTTGGATCCTCATACACATAAAATGCTTTTGATGCAATCACCAGAACCGTACCGATTGCAATCCCCAACCCTCCCATCATTATAATCGACTGAATCATAGTATATCCTTGTGGCATGTAATACTTTATCGCCTTTTTTCACCCGTAAAATAATCCACTACTGTATACCCATCAGCAAAATAAAAAGTCAACAATATCAATAAAAATTATTTTATCTGTCACATTGACAATATATGGGTGATACGGTAGTTAAATACCGTTGTCCGGGACAAACAAGTGATAATGTTATAAATAAATCCAAGGAAAAACCATGGAAGACCATATTATAACAATAAATGAAAATAGTCTGGCCTTTGAACCTGGTGAAACAATTCTTGACATAGCCCAGCGGAATAGAATCGATATTCCGACCCTCTGCCATTTGAAAAACACCATCCCAACCAATACCTGCAAAGTCTGTCTTGTTGAAATAAAGGGAAGCAAAGACCTTGTGGAGTCCTGTGCGACAAAAGCTGCCATTGGCATGGTTGTCTCATCAGAATCTCCGAGAGTCGTAAATGCCCGCAGGGAAAATATCAGCCGCATGCTGGCATCGGGAAACCATAATTGTGCCATTCGTGATTTTGATACCATTGACTGGACCTCTTTCCAGCTGGGCGTATTAAAGGATGACCAAAAAAATGACCTCTGCCCTGTCTGGGGAGATTGCGAACTCCAGGATCTTGCCTACCGATATCAGGTCAAAACAAAGGGCATGCCCCTGAATGAATGCCAATATGAAACAGAAAGGGCCAACCCTTTCATTATCCGGGATTTTTCCCGGTGTATCCTTTGTGGCCGGTGCGTGAAAGCCTGTTGTGAAATCCAGGTAAACAATGCCATCCAATTTGGATATGCCGACAAGGACCTTAAAATCATTGCCAAAAATGATGCCCATCTGAAAGATTCGGATTGCGTTTTCTGCGGAGAATGTCTTCAGGTCTGCCCGGTGGGGGCATTGATACCGGACAGGGCCTTCCGGGATGACCGATTTAAGGATACCCATACCGTCAGGACCACCTGTTCTTTTTGCGGCGTGGGATGCCAGATGGATCTGTTTGTCCAGGATAACCAGATTGTAAAAATTGACGGGGCGGATGTCAATTTACCCCCCAACAATGCAAGCCTCTGCGTCAAGGGCCGCTTTGGATTTGATTTTGTCAGTTCTTCCGACCGCCTCACCCTTCCCCTCATTAAAAAGGAAGGAAAGCAGGTCCAGGCATCCTGGGATGAAGCTCTGGCCCTTGTGGCCGAAAAGTTCACCGCCATAAAGGATGAATTCGGCTCCGATGCCCTGGGGGTTCTCACCTCTGCCCGGGTGACCAACGAAGACAATTATATCGCACAAAAATTTACCCGGGCTGTATTGAAAACAAACAATATAGATCATTGTGCCCGACTCTGACACAGCTCCACCGTAGCCGGTCTGGCTGCAGCATTCGGAAGTGGTGCCATGACAAACACCATCGCCGATATTGAAACAAGCGACATGATCCTTGTCACAGGGTCCAATACCACGGAAAACCACCCGGTTTTGTCCAGTTTTGTCAAAAGAGCGGCCCTGAAGGGCAAAAAACTCTATCTCATCGATCCCAGACGGGTCAAACTGGCAGACCATGCCGATAACTGGCTCAGGCCTTTTCCCGGTACCGACATTGCCTGGATCAACGGCATGATGCATGTGATCATCCAAGAAGATCTCCATGATAAAAACTTCATTGCGCAACGAACCGAAAACTTTGATGCCCTGAAAGAGACCGTTGAAAAATATACGCCCGCCTATGTTGAAGCGATCACCGGCATCAAACAAGAGGATCTCATTGAAGTGGCCAGACAATTTGCGAATGCCCCTGCGGCCACAATCCTCTATTGCATGGGCATTACCCAGCACACCTGCGGCACGGACAATGTAAAATCCCTGGCAAACCTATCCCTGCTCTGCGGCCACCTGGGCAAACCCGGTGGGGGCGTCAATCCCCTGCGGGGCCAGAACAATGTCCAGGGCGCCTGTGACATGGGCGGCCTGCCCAATGTGTTCACGGCCTACCTGCCGGTGGGCAATGAAGAGGCCAGGATTAAATTTGAACGGGCCTGGAATGTCACGGACCTTTCCCCCACTCCGGGGCTTGTGGCAACGGAAATGGTCCAGAAAGCCTATGAAGGCGAATTTAAATCCTTATTTATCATTGGAGAAAACCCCATGGTATCGGATCCGGACCTGAACCATGCCAGAAAAGCCCTTGGCAATCTGGAGTTTCTCGTGGTTCAGGATATTTTTGAAACCGAGACCACCCGGATGGCGGATGTGGTATTGCCTTCCTTCTGCTTTGCAGAAAAAAACGGTACCTTTACCAACTCGGAACGCAGGGTCCAACGGGTGAGAAAAGCTGTGGATGCACCTGGAGAAGCCCGTAGGGACTGGGAAATAATTTGTGAGATTGCCACCCGGATGGGCTATGAAATGACCTATGAAAACAGCCATGAAATTTTCAAGGAAATTGCCGACCTAACCCCTTCCTACAAAGGCATCACCTGGGAGAGAATCGACCAAATCGGCATTCACTGGCCATGTCCCAGTGAAGACCACGCAGGGACACCCATCCTGCATACGGCACAGTTCACAAGGGGAAAAGGACTTTTCCATGCCATTGAACACACGCCCCCGGCCGAACAAACCGACGAGGAATATCCCTATATTCTTACCACAGGAAGGGTCTTATACCACTACCATACCGGTACCATGACCATGCGGACCGATGGGCTCAACCGCCTTTCCCCCGAGTGTTTCGTGGAAATTTCTGACAAGGATGTTCAAAAACTGGGCCTTGACAGCGGTGCCATGGTGGATGTTTCCTCCCGAAGGGGAAAAATCACGGCAAAACTCAAGGTCTCCTCCAAGGCTGTGGAAGGCACGGTTTTTATCCCCTTCCATTTTGCCAAGGCTGCTGCCAATGTACTCACCAATGGGAAGCTTGACCCCACCGCCAAAATACCCGAATTCAAGGTCTGCGCCATCCATATTGCACCGGCTTCTGCCTGACAAAACCCCATACCAATCCGAAGATCCTGATTCATACTGGAAAAGCTCCCTGGTCAAAAACCAGGGAGCTTTTTTCTTGACAGACAATTTTTCATTTGATTTAATATGCAGAACCTTGTTCTGTATACAGAAATTGTTGAAAAGTGGCGGGCCAGACATATGGAAAAGAAAAAATCTGTTTACAATCCCTTTTCTCCAGCTGTGGAACAGGCTGCCCAACTCCTTCTCAGCCTTGGGAAAAACCGCGACAATGAAATGGGACTGACAGCCATCTGCAATGAAATCGGAATCCACAAAAGCAAGGGATACTCTATCTTAAATGCCCTTGCCCAATATGATTTGATCGTCAAAGACGCCAAAACCAAAACCTATTCCCTGGGTCCGGCCCTCCTGCCCCTGGCACAAAAGGCCAAGGAAAAACTGGATATTTCCGCCCTTGCAAAAGAGTCTCTTCAGCATTTGGCCAATCAAACCAAAACCAGCGCCCTGCTTGGTATTATCTGCAACGATCAGTTTTATATTGCTGCCAAATATGATGGAACCGAAACACTTTCCATCACGATCCGGCAATATCAGTCCCTGCACATTACCCACGGCTCCCATGGAAAGGCGATTTTTTCTTTTTTGGACAAAAAAGACCAGCAACGGATTTTGGACGCAGGCCGGCTCTTTTTTCACGGAGACATTGATTCCTTTAACCGGGAAAAACTTGAACAAGAGTTGATCTTCTGCCGTCAACATGGCTATTCCGTTGACAATGGTGAGATCACACCGGGAATTACCGCTGTCAGCGCGCCGGTATTTGATCACAACACTACAGTGGCAGCCGGTATTGTACTGGTGGGAACCTTTACCGAAGATAAATTTGAACAATTTGGGGAGAAGACTGCAGCCGTTGCCCGGATGATTTCCAGGCTTGCGGGCGCACAATTATAATACACCTTACAAAACAGGCCTTTAAATGGAAAAAACCAAAACAAAAATAGTTAGAACCACCACCTGGTCAGCAGGGCCGGGATGTCACGGGGGGTGTGGCGTGCTGGCCCACATCAAGGACAACAAGCTGGTCAAACTGGAAGGTGACCCGGATCATCCCTGGAACCAGGGCCGCCTCTGCACCAGAGCCCTTGCCATGACCCAGTATATCGACCACCATGACCGTTTAAGGTCCCCCCTGAAACGGGTGGGCAAACGGGGAGAGGACCAATTTGAGGAAATCACCTGGGAAGAGGCCTTTGATATCATTGAAGAGCGGATGAAAGGCATCCGGGATGAATTCGGGCCTGAAAGCATGATATTTTCAATGGGAACAGGCCGGGATATCGGTCCCTGGATCTGTATGCTGGCCTATGCCTTTGGCAGCCCCAATGTCATGTTTGCCCTGAGCGGAAATGCCTGCTACAGCCCGAGGATTGCTGCCCTGGATACGGTCCAGGGAGATTATTGTGTGTTTGATGCGGCCCAGTGGCTGCCGGGCCGGTATGACAACCCCGAGTACAAGGTACCCGAATGCATGATCATCTGGGGGTATAATATCTCCGCCACCTGCCCGGACAACCTGTTTGGGCACTGGATCATCGATCTGATGAAAAAAGGAACAAAAATCATCTGCATTGACCCCCGGCTTTCATTTTTTGCTTCCCGCTCAAAACACTGGCTCCAAATCCGGCCCGGAACTGATGCTGCCCTTGCCCTTGGATTTTTACAGGTCATTATTAAAGAAGAACTCTACGATGCGAGCTTTCTTGAAACCTGGACCGATGCCCCAAGGCTTGTCCGAAATGACACAGGCAAACTCTTGCGGGAATCGGATATTTTTCAGACCGGATCAGATCAAAATTTTGTTGTGTTTGACACAGATTCAAATACACCGGTTATCTGGAATACCCTTGAACAGGCCTATGGCAAAGCGTCTGCCACTCCTGCACTTACCGGTATTTTTGATATTACACTTTTAGACGGCACACAAATTACCTGTACCAGCGTATGGGAAAAATTCAAGGAGAGCTGCGCCCCCTATACACCTGAAAAAGTCGAAGAAATCACATTTGTTCCTGCCCTGAAGATTCAAAAGGCGGCCCGGTTTTATGCAAAGGCAAAGCCTGCTGCCATACACTGGGGCGTGCCCATCGACATGACCCCGGAAATAACGCCCTTGTGCCATGCCATTGCCGCCCTGTGGGCCTTGACCGGCAATCTGGATGTACCGGGCGGCAATGTTTTTACCCGGTCCGCATTTAATGCCGTGGCCTATGCCCTTCCCGGTGCCGAAGGCGTCATCAAACTCAAGGATCAGGATCAGGACATCCCCCGAATCGGTAAGGATGCCTACGGCCCGTTCAATAAGTTTATCTGGCGCTGCCAGACCGACAAGGTCATGGAACAGATTTTCAGTGAAAAACCCTACCCTGTTAAGGGGCTCTGGATGCAGACCTGCAATCCGCTATCCGGCATCGGCCTTGATCCGAAACAATGGCAGAAAGCCTTTGAAAAACTGGATTTCATTGTCGGTGTGGACCTGTTCATGACCCCATCCCTGCGGTATGCCGATATTATCCTGCCAGCTGCCACCTTTCTTGAAAAAGACGGGGTAAGGTCCTGGTGGGTGCCCTTGCAGACCATTAACAAGGCCATGACCGTGGAGGGGTGCCGGCCGGATGTAGAGATCAATTTTGAATTGTCCAAGCGATTTGATCCGGATTTTAAGTGGGATACCATCCATGCGCTCTTTGATGAAATTCTCAAACCGTCCGGAATGAATTTTAAAACGCTTTCTGAAAAAGGATGGGCCCTTCCACCGGAAAATAGCGCGTCCCGGCCCTATCGGCGGCATGAAAAGGGATTGTTGAGATCAGACAAAAAACCCGGGTTTGCCACCCCGTCGGGAAAATTCGAATTGTATGCTACTTTAAGGGAGGAATGGAATCTCAGGGCCACCCCTTATTTTAAGGAACCGCCCTTTACACCCGTTTCACGGCCGGACCTTTTCAAAGACTATCCTTTGATCTTGAGTACCGGCAGAAGGTCCCCTGCATTCTTTCACGCAGAGCATCGCAATATCCCGTGGCTGAGAGCCCTTGACCCCGACCCGGTTGTGGAAATTCACCCGGATACGGCAACGCTTTACGCCATCTCCAACGGAGAATGGGTGGTTCTTGAAAACTGGATGGGAAAGGCCCGGTTCAAGGCCAAGGTGACAAAAATTGTTCCGCCCTGGATGGTCATGGCCGCCCATGGCTGGTGGTTTCCGGAGAAGAAAGAGGACCCCTTGTTTCACACCTTTGAATCCAATATCAACATGCTGATTCCCATGGGGGAACAGGGAGAGGACGGCCTGGGTGCCCCCATTAAACATCTGCTCTGCAGTATCCGCAAAGAAAGTGTGGAGGTCAAGAATGTCTAAATCCAGCAAGAACGGACTTCTCATCGATTATGAGTATTGTACGGGATGCTTTGCCTGCACCGTTGCCTGTTGCCAGGAACATGGCTGGGAAGCCCCGTTAAGCGGTATAAAGATAATGGAAATTGTACAGGATTTGCCCAAGGGCAAAGCGTATCTGACATTTCTGCCCTTCCCCACCGAGCTTTGTGTTTTGTGCTCCAAACGGACCCGGGAAGGACTCGATCCAACCTGTGTCAAGCATTGCATGGCAAATTGTCTGACATACGGCAGCTTTCAGGAGCTTGCCAAAAAACTTGAACAAAAGCCGAGAATGGTTCTCTGGTCGCCCAGATAGTCTTAAAAAACCTGAAGGCTATTCGATATGAATCACCTTAACTCAAGCTGGGGTCCTCTTTATCAGAAGGACCCAGCTTTGCCATGGTCTGGGCAAAATCATGGGGCATTTCTGACGCAAACATCATTTCCTGCCCCGAATAGGGGTGGCGGAATCGAAGCTTCCAGGAATGAAGCATCTGACGATCGGTAAGTATTTTTTTCCCGCGATTCCTGCGGTATTGGTACACATTGTCTCCGAGAAGGGGCATATCCATGGCATAAAAATGAATCCGGATTTGGTGGGTACGGCCCGTATGGAGGCGAACATCAATCAAACACGCCTGGGCAAACCGTTGCAGAACCTGCCAGGATGTTCTGGCATACTTTCCGGTTTCATGGTTCACGGCCATTATCTTTCTTCTGACCGGATGGCGGCCAAGGGGCAGTAGAATCTCTCCCCTGGGGGCAATGGCCTTTCCCTCTGCCAGGGCAAGGTATCTTTTTTCCACCCGCCGCTGTTTAAATTCTTTCTGGAGAAAGGACAGGCTAGTAAGGGTCTTGGCCACCACAATCAAACCTGATGTATCTTTATCAAGGCGATGGACAATACCGGGTCGAACGGGATCCCATCCCCCATCCAGAAAACCGGGAACATGATGCATCAAACCATTCACAAGGGTATTGCAAAGATTTCCCGGCCCCGGATGCACCACAAGGCCAGGGGGCTTGTCTATGACAAGGATATAATCGTCTTCAAAGAGAATCGAAAGATCCATGGGTTCGGGTTTGGGGAGCTCCTCTGTCACTGGTTCAGGAATCTGGCCTGATATGGCATCCCCTTTTTTAACCCGGTACCCGGGCCGTTTTTTCATACCCGATACCAGAACCTTGCCGCAGGAGATCAGGTCAGATGCCTGGCTCCTGGAGCAGGTCTCAACAGCAGTGGAAAGAACCTGGTCCAGACGCAAATCCACCTGATCCATGGAAATCGTAAATTTAAGTCTCATACTGTGTAAAAAAAAACCGGCAGGTTAGTCTCCTAACCCACCGGTACAAATTTTTTATGACTCCTGGTGGTTAATTAAAAAGGTTTTCAATCTCTGTCATCATTGCTTTTTCATCAACATCCTTGGCCATGGAAAGCTCCTGAACCAGAAGATTCTGGGCAGTATCAAGCAGCTTCCGCTCACCAAAGGAAAGATCCTTTTCAAGCTTGAGCTGGAACAGATCCCGGAAGACTTCAGCCACATCATAGATGGACCCGGTCTTGATCTTATCCATATATTCCCTGTATCTACGGTTCCATGTCTGGTTGTCAGCACCCTGGGCCTTTTCCTGCATTACCTTGTAGACTTCCGGAACCTCGGCCACGGGAGTCACTTCCCGCAACCCGACAGATTCCACGTTTGAGGTTGGAATCATGATTACCATGCCGTTTTCCACAATTTTCATCATGTAAAAATTCATGGTGTCTCCGTTTATCTCTTTGCTTTCAATTGACTCGATATAGCCAACCCCATGTGCCGGATAAACAGCCAGATCTCCCTTTGAAAATTCTTTTTTTGTTGAACCGTTTGCCGCTGCCTTGACGTTTTTGGATTTTTCACCCATAGATAGCCCACCTTAATTTTTTTTTAAAAACAAGTTGCCCATTCTCATGCAGAGAACCATATTTTAACAACATTGTCAATCAAATAATTGCAAAACGCTTCGGAATAGCAGGGTTTCCCTGAAATTATTGAATAAAACCAAAGGCGCTATTCAATAACAAAACTTTCGGATTTCGGTTTTGATTTGCGGGGAAAAATGAGGTTGATCAGAGCGTGTTCAAGGGTGGATAGGGGCAGATGGTTCCATCAACGGGTATTCACGGTATTCATGGCCCGGGTAACCCCATTGCCGAGAATGGCCAGGCAGGCATCCATCGCGGCCGCAACAGTATCATCCAACACCTGCTGTTCGTCAGGAGCAAACCGACCCAGAACATGACCAATCACGCCCTTTTGACCACCTGGATGCCCCACGCCGACCTTCACGCGTATACACTCTTTCTGGCCGAATGCATCCATGATGGATCGAACCCCGTTATGACCGCCGTGACCCCTTCCCTGAACAATTTTAATCTTCCCAAAATCAAGATCCATGTCGTCGTGGACAAGAATGATATCCGGCAGTTCAATTTTATAATAGGCGGCAAATTTTTGGATGGGTCCCCCACTCCTGTTCATATAGGACATGGGCTTGACAAGGAATACGTCCAGATCTTTGATTCTGCCCTTGGCATAGGCAGCGTCAAAACGAGATTTGTTTATTTCCAGGCAGGAGGCTGACGCCAGGGCATCAACCACTAAAAAACCAATATTATGACGGGTCTGGGCATAATCCGTTCCCGGATTTCCCAGACCCGCAATCAGTTTAAATTTGGCATCTGACATTTATTACAATTTATTCTTCGCTGGTATCATCTTCTTCAATAAGATCTTCTTCATCCTCTTCTGAATCTTCAGAGTCATCGGCTGTCGGCGGAACAATGGTAATAATGGTAAAATTCACTTCATGGGGAATCACAATTGAATCCCCCAGATCGATATCTTTCACATGGATCGAATCCCCGATATCCAGCCCGGAAATATCCAGAACAATGCTCTCCGGCATATCCACAGGCTTACAAATCACTTCAAGTTCGCGCCGGATAATCTGAATCATACCACCGCCATTCTTAACCCCTGGGCAGACACCGCTTGTTTCAACGGGAACCATAACAGTTACCGAATGGTCCATATCGACTTCATGGAGGTCCACATGGAGATACTCAAGACTAAAGGCATCCATCTGCATCGCCTTGAGCATGACAGTCTTATCAGGACCGTCTTCAATCTTCAGGTTGAAGAAAAGACCGGTATTACCGTAATCCCTGATAACTTTGACAAATTCAACCGCGTCAAGGGATAGCATCATGGGATCTATTTTGGCCCCATAGACAATTGCGGGTATGGCTTTTGTGACTCTCAATTTTCTAGCAGCGCCCTTACCCTTGGTTTCTCTTTTTTTTGCGTTTAGTTCAATTAATTCCAACGTTTTTACCCTCCGTATCTGCCATAATTTTGCAGAAGACTAATATATATTTTTATACAAATAGAGAATTTACAGAATCACCCCGATAACTGCGCATAATCGCCTCCCCCACCAATTTGGCGATGGAAAGTATTTTAATCTTGTCACATTTTTTTGCTTCCTCGGATAAGGGGATGGTATCCGTTACAACAAGAGAATTTAAAGATGAGTTATTGATTCTGTCAATGGCCGGGCCGGAAAGGACAGGATGGGTGCAATAGGCGTGAACTTCCCTGGCACCTTCCTTCCGAATCACACCGGCTGCCTCGGTCAGCGTCCCTGCCGTGTCCGCCATATCATCTATGATGATGGCAATTTTATCCTGAACATCTCCAATGATGGCCATGGCCTTGGCCTGATTCGGCGCACTCCGTCTCTTGTCGACAATGGCAAGACCGGCGTTCAGACGCTTGGCATAGGCCCTCGCCCTTTCAACCCCGCCTGCGTCCGGAGACACAACCACCAGGTTTTCAGAAAATCGGGTTCTAATATCATCAATAATAATAGGAGCTGAATACAGGTTATCCACGGGAACATTAAAGAATCCCTGGATCTGTCCTGCATGGAGATCCATTGTAATGACCCTGTCGACACCCGCAACATCCAGGAGATCTGCAACAAGCTTGGCGCTGATGGGCACCCTTGGCGATACTTTTTTATCCTGACGGGAATACCCGAAATACGGAATAACCGCAGTGATCCGACTGGCGGAAGACCGCCTGAAAGCATCAATCAGAAGTAAAAGTTCAACCAGATTGTCGTTCACAGGATGGCAGGTGGACTGGATAACATATATTTCCCTTTTCCTGACGTTCTCATGGATTTCAACCTGTGTTTCACCATCACTGAAACGGTTGACTTTCAATCTTCCCAAGGGTTTTGCAAGGTACTCTGAAATCCGCTCAGCCAGTAGTGGATTTGAGTTCCCGGCAAAAATGGACAAGCCATTCATATTAAATCTCTTTTTTTTAATATATTAAGTTTGGCTGGGGCGAGAGGATTCGAACCTCTGAGTGCAGGGATCAAAACCCTGTGTCTTACCGCTTGACGACGCCCCAGTACATTTAACTCAAATGTCAGCGCCTTAAGGAGGTCAAAAAAACCTTTTTAGGACCTTGAGACCATTTTTCTGCAAGCAGCTCATATGCCTTGCCTGCAGTTTCTGGTCCGGAAAAAAGAGCAAAAAGAGATGAGCCGCTTCCAGACATATACACATTTCTTTTCAGCAAAAACTCCATCTCTTCTTTGGCTGAGCCGATTTCCGGGTACAATCTGCATGCCGACGCTTCCAGGTCATTGTGCAATTTTTCCCTTCCTTCAACCCCCTGTCCTCTTAACAGCGCATTCAAACCAGTATTCATATTATAATCGGGCCCGGATGTCAATCTAAAAACACTATTTTTAAAAACATCCACTGTGGAAGCCGGCACCCCCGGATCACATAAAACCAAATATAAATCCGGCAAATTGGAATATTTCTCAAGCCTTTCCCCCACGCCTGTGGCAATGGCAGGACTCCCAAAAATAAAAAACGGGACATCCGCCCCCAATTCAAGCCCAATCCCCATGAGCTCATCCTTGGAAAATACGGTCGAACAATAGTCATTCAGGGCCATCAAAACACAGGCCGCATTGCTGCTACCGCCGCCAAGACCGCCTCCGGGCGGTATTTGTTTCTTAATATGGATGGACACTCCGTCCAAGGGAAGGGGCCTGTTTTTTTTTTTACAGGTATGAAAAAAAAGGGCTGCGGCCCTATGGGCCAGGTTTGTTTTATCTTCCGGCACTAACGGATGGTCACAGGTGACCCGGATACCGCTTCCTTCAAAAAAAAAATCCAGTTCATCCCGGATATTAATCTGGGCCATCAAAGAACAAAGTTCATGATACCCATCCTCTCGTTTTCCGGTTACATGCAGAAAAAGATTGATCTTGGCAAAGGATAATTTTTTCAGGCGCACGCCTTTGCCTCGACATATGCCAGACGTATCTCACTGAGCAACGCTTTTAATAGATTTTCTTCATCATTGGTCAAATTTCCCCGGGTCTTTTCTTCCAGCATGGCAATCATGTCAATGGTATGTCTGGCCAGATCAAGATTGACAGATGTTTTACCTGTGGATGGCTCTTCCACCTTTCCCAACTGGACCAGCCCGGATGAATACAAAGACAAGATAAAGGCAGAAAAATCAACCTTGGGCAAATTTTTCCGGGTGCCGGATTCCTTTTTTTTGCCTTCCTCCATTACAAATCCATCTCCCTTGGGCATCCTATCTCTCCTTAAAATTTAATTTTTTAGGCGCCATCTTCAAGCCGGATAACGATATCCGCCACAGTGGTGCCCTCTCCTTCTCCATGGACAAAAAGCGGATTAATGTCCAACTCCGCAATCATGGGATGATTATCCACCATGGCCTTCAAAGACACAATGTTTTTTTCAATGGCTTCTATATCAGAAGGGGCCTGTCCCCTCAATCCCTTTAGAATTGGATACCCCTTAATACTTTTCACCATGCGCCGGGCCACATTCCGACCCATGGGGGACAACCGAAACGCCACGTCTTTATATACCTCGACAAAGATCCCGCCAAGACCGAACATAATGGCATGGCCAAATACCGGATCCTTTGTCACCCCCAGGATTACTTCCTTGCCTTCCGGCGCCATTTTCTGAACCAGAACACCGGAAATCTGTGCATCCGGATCATAGGCCCGGCCATTTTTCATGATGGTTTCAAAGGCCATTTCAACCCCATCTGCATCCTTAACCCCGACCTTTACCCCGCCGGCATCTGATTTGTGCAGAATCTGGGGCGAAACGATTTTCATGACAACCGGATAGCCCATTTTTTCTGCAATCTTTACCGCTTGTTTGGCTGTTTTCGAAAGGACCGTGGGAATGGTTTTAAACCCGTAACAATTCAGGATCTCATTTCCATCCAGTTCTCCCAGTATCTTCCGGCCTTCTTTCATGTATTTATCAATAATGCCGGCGGCCTTGTCCCTGTCATAGACCAGATCGTACTGGGGTAAAATTTTTCTGAACGACCACTTCATACCTTCCCGCAAGGCTCCCAGGGACCGGGCCGCACTTTCCGGGAACTGATATACCGGCACCCTGTGGGCCTGTAACAATTTAACCCCGTCGGACACATCCACCACCCCCATGAAGGCGCATAGAATGGGCTTGATACTATTTTTGGCTATTTTAACAATGGCCTCGGCCGTACCAATGGCATCTGTCATGGACTGGGGGGTCAGGATGATCAGCACCGCATCAACCCCCCGATCGGCCAACACCGTTGCCAGGGTATTTTCATACCGGTCCTTGGCCGCATCCCCGATCACATCCACGGGATTGTGAAAATTGGCAGTGGCCGGCAGATATTTTTTCAATTCCTTGACTGTTTCCTCTGAAAACTTGGCCAGCTTCAACCCGGACTGCTCACTCATATCCGTGGCAATAATGCCGGGACCACCTGCATTGGTGACAATGGCAATTCTGTCCCCCGTGGGATATTTATTGGCTGCAAAGGCCTGGGCATAATCGAACAGCTGGTTCACGGTTTTGCACCGCAAAATTCCCGACATGGTGAAGATCCCGTCATAGATGGCATCGGAACCCGCCAAGGCGCCGGTATGGGAAGCGGCAGCCGCTGCCCCTGCCACCGAAGATCCGGACTTGATGACAATCACATGGGTGGGATTGGTGCCCGAGGTCATTTCCCGAACTTCCGTGACAAACTCTTCCGAGGTTCTGGACAATTCTTCCATATAGATCATGACCACATCGGTATCCGGGTCTTTATGATAATACCGCAGCAGGTCCAATTCATCCACATCTGCCTTGTTGCCGATGGAGATGAATTTTGAAAACCCGAATCCCTTGTCTGCCGCATAGTCTAGGACCGCCGTGCAAAGGGCCCCGCTCTGGGAAATGAACGACACATTCCCCGGCTTTGGCATCCTGGCAGAGAAACTGGCATTCAGGGAAACTTTTTTAGACGGGTTGATCACCCCCAGACAATTGGGGCCCACCAGCCGAACGCCAGCCTGGGCGCAGAGTTCTTTTATCTGGATCTCCATCAGGGCCCCTTCTCCGCCCACCTCCTTGAAACCGGCAGACACGATAACAATCCCCTTTACCCCCTTTGCAATACACTCTTTCACCGAGCCCAGGGCGGCTTTGGGCGGCAGGATAATCATGGCAAGATCTATGGGGTCCGGGATGGCGGCAATACTGATATAGCATTTGACACTGAGGACGGATTTGGCTTTGGGGTTTACCGGATACAAGGTGCCGGTATAGCCGCCGTATAGGATATTGGCAAAAATATCATGCCCCACCTTTCCCTTCTGGGTTGACGCCCCGATCACTGCGATTGTCTGTGGAGAAAAAATAGCATCCAGCTTGTCCATATGATGACTCCCTTGCTCTCTTAGGATAAAAGTAGTTCCAATGATAGTATAAAATATTGTCTAAGGGACCATAAGTAAAGGGAAGGATGTAAAAAAGGTGTGGGAATCCTTTGGGCAGTGCAAAAAAAACCGGCGGCATCACCCTTGGTAACACCGACGGTTTTATTTTATTCCCCAGGCAGATAAAAATGCCTGAAAAGCGATTTATCTTGCTTATCCGAGAGCCAATTGAGCGGATCTAAGGGTGTTTTTCATGAGCATGGCAATGGTCATGGGTCCGACCCCGCCCGGAACAGGCGTAATCTTGCCGGCAATCTCTTTGGCCGCCTCATAGTCAACATCCCCCTTGAGGATCGCTTTTCCGGTTTTTTCATTCATGCCCACCCGGTTTACGCCCACATCAATAACGGTGGAGCCGGGTTTGATCCATTCGGGTTTCACCAGGTCCGGCACACCTGCGGCCACAATGAGGATATCGGCCCGCTTGCAATGGGCGGCAAGATCCTTGGTCCGGGTATGGACGATGGTCACTGTGGCATTGGCACCCACACCCTTCTGGGCCATCATCATTGCAATGGGCTTGCCGACAATATTGGATCTGCCCACCACAACCACTTCGGCGCCGGAAGTTTCCGTACCTGACCGGACAATCATCTCCTGGATACCCGCAGGGGTACAGGGAAGAAATTTCACTTCATCGCCGCCGATCATGAGCCTCCCCACATTGACCGGATGGAATGCATCCACATCTTTGTCAGGATTGATGGCATTGAGGACCTTTTTGTCATCAATGTGTTTGGGCAGGGGCAGCTGAACCAGGATACCATGGATATCCGGGTCGTTGTTATACTTGTCAATCAAGGCAAGCAGGTCTGCTTCTGAAATGTCGTCAGGCTGGTCATCCTGAATTTCGTGGAAGCCAAGGCTGATGGCTGTTTTAACTTTTAAGGTAACATAGCTGATGGAAGCGGGGCTTGATCCCACCAGAATGGTCACAAGGCCCGGCACCTTGCCGTGCTTTTCTCTCATCTGGTCAACTTCGGCTTTGACCTCTGCGAGGATCGCCTTTCTTATTTCGGTACCGCTGATAATTTCTGCAGTCATACTTTTTTCTCCTGATGGCTGTCAATAAACGGTATCAGGCAAAATGGCGCCTGATACCGTTTGGTGTTATTTGCTTTAAGGCTTCGGTTAGAATACGCCCTGAACCTTACCGGTTTCAACATCCACATCCACCCGCTTGAAGGCCGGGTTGGAGCTGGTACCCGGCATCAGGCTGATGGCACCTGCCACAGGAACGATAAAACCTGCGCCGCCGTAAGTCAGAACTTCTCTGATGGTCAGTCTCCAGCCGGTGGGAACACCCTTGAGAGCCGGGTTGTCAGACAAGGACAGATGGGTTTTCACCATGCAAAGTCCCAGACCAGCAAGTTTCGGGTCGGCCTGGATCCTGGCAAGGGCCTTGTTGGCTTCTGCAGAGTAATCAACACCGTCAGCACCATATACCTCTTTGGCAACCAGCTCAATTCTCTCTTTAACCGGCATATCCAGTTCATACAAAAATTTAAATTCTGATTTTTCTTCGCAGGCAGCCACAACGGTTTCTGCAAATTCAATGGCACCGGCACCTCCCTGTTCCCAGTGACGGGAAAGGGCAACCCTTGCGCCTTCTTTTTCACAGAGCTCACGCACCTTTGCAATCTCGGCATCGGTATCTGTATAAAAAGCATTGATACAAACAACAGGAGAGATACCGGCTTTTCTGACGTTTCTGATGTGATGGATGAGGTTACCGCAACCCTTTGCCACCCAGTCTACATTTTCAGTGCTGTATTCCACAGGCATGGCCTTGCCGGGAACGGGCACAGGAGCGCCACCGTGGCATTTAAGGGCCCGGATGGTGGCAACCACAACTGCGCAATCGGGTTTCAGACCTGAGTAACGGCATTTGAGGTTCCAGAATTTTTCAAACCCGATATCCGCACCAAATCCAGACTCGGTCACATGGTAATCGGCAAGTTTCAGACCGACTTTATCGGCAATGATGGAACTCTGACCAATGGCGATATTGGCAAAGGGACCTGCATGGACAATGACAGGCTGGCCTTCAAGGGTCTGCATGAGAGAGGGATTCAAGGCACCCACCATCCAGGCCGTCATTGCACCGGCCACCTGGAGATCTTCCGTGGTAACAGGTTTTCCCTTCTTGGTATAGGCAACCACAATTTTGCCCATTCTTTCCCGCATGTCTTTGAGGTCTGTTGCAATTGCCAGGATGGCCATAACTTCCGAAGACACGGCAATACCGAATTTTGATTTCATCATGAAACCGTCGGACTTGCCGTTAACGCCATCAATACCAATGATGATATTCCGCAGTGACTGGCAGCAGAAATCCATGATCCATCCCATTTCCACGTTGGTGGGATCGATATCAAGGCGTTTCATGCCGGACAATCTTTCCAATTGTTCGTCTGTATAGTTTCTTTCATGCTGAAGACGACTGGTCAAGGCAACCATTGCAAGGTTATGGGCATTCATGATGGCATTGATGTCACCGGTAAACCCCAGGGAGAACGGTGTTAAAGGAATGCACTGGGCAAGACCGCCGCCGGCTGCAGATCCTTTAATGTTCATGGTGGGTCCGCCGGAAGGCTGACGAATGGCGGCACATACGTTTTTACCAATTTTACCAAGTCCCTGGACAAGTCCCATACTTGAAGTGGATTTACCTTCTCCCAGGGGAGTGGGCGAAATCGCAGTCACATCAATGTATTTTCCATCGGGTTTGTCCTTGAGCCGCTCAAGGACTGCTCTAAAATCTATTTTCGCAATATAGTGACCTTGGGGAAGAAGCTCTTCTTTGGTAAGTCCCAATTTTTCACCTATTTCATAGATGGTGAGCATTGTCTTTTCTGCGTCTTCTGCGATTTCCCAATCTGCGTGTTTTGTTGGATCTAATGCCATGGTTTACTCCTTTATTGATTTGGGCTCTTAGGAACGAGCCTGTGATAAAAAGTATTATGAAACCAAGTCTACCCTTTTTGGTCTTTTACAGACTAACTGAATATCCTACCTATCTAAATAAATATAAAAAATCAACTTTTTTTCGTTACCAGGATTTGGATTTATAAACTAAATCAAATTCAATGGGCCGCAACATCATTCCGCTACCGGAATAACCCTTGATACTACGGCTGTTCAAGCATTTCCAGAGCTGTTTCAATAAATGCACTCATCTATTGACAAACACCCATACAAATTATAAATCATATGCTGTTATCAAATTGTCAACCTATAATATAGGGTAAATATATGGAAACAAGCATCAAAACCGTTTTATCAACGTTTGATTTATTCGTTTCCATTTCTATTTGCTCTCTTCTGATAACATCATGTCTATTTAATCTTAACCCCCCCCAACTCATAACTATCTTTAAATCTTAGGAGGTAAAAGTGGGATTTGAAATAACCAAAGAAACCTATGCCGGCAGTATCAAAGGCATCACCATTGGAAAAGGTGATAATGCCCTTACCGTCGGCGGCCAGACAAGCTATCCTTTTTATCAGTTTGAAGGAAAAATGCCCAACAAACCCGTGATTGCCATGGAAATCTGGGATATCGTGCCTGAAGACTGGCCCGAGGCTGCACTGGCTCCGTTTAAGGATGTTGTATCTGATCCGGCGGCATGGGCAAAGAAATGTGTGACTGAATACGGCGCACAGGCCATTGTTCTCCAGTTGAAAAGTACGGACCCAAATGACAAGGATGCCAGCGCCGATGAAGCCGCTGCAACCGTTAAAAAGGTCCTTGGTGCCATCAAGGTTCCCCTGATTGTCTGGGGCTGTGCAGTTCCGACCAAAGATGGAGAAGTTCTAAAAAAAATCTGTGAGGTATGTGATGGTGAAAACCTGATCATCGGCCCTGTTGAAGAAAAAAACTATAAAGGGATCGGTGCGGCAGCTATGGGATATGGCCATACGGTCATTTCTTCCTCTCCCATTGATGTCAATCTGGCAAAACAGGTGAACATCCTCCTTGAAAACCTGGGCGTTTCCCTTGACAAGGTCATTGTTGACCCCACCACAGGCGGCTTGGGTTATGGGCTCGAATATTCCTACTCGGTTATGGAGCGCCTTTCCCAGGCAGCCATGACCCAGGGAGACGACAAACTCCAGAATCCCATGATCAACAACCTGGGCAATGAAGTCTGGAAATGCAAAGAAGCCAAGTTGACGGTTGCAGATGCACCAGAACTGGGTGATCCCGAACGCCGCGCCATCCTCATGGAAGCGGTCGGTGCGGTTTCATACCTGATGTCAGGCTCCAGCATCCTTATTATGCGCCATCCTGAATCCATCAAACTGACCAAAAGCTTTATTGATCTGATTTCCGACGGCGGTTCCGCCATGGATGTGGCCCCCATCACCAAACGACTGGATGATGTGGAGATCGACTTTGCCGCCATGTCACCTGCACCAGACCTGACCATTGAGGAAGAAAAAAAGAAAGCAGCTCCTGCCAAAGCCGCCGCCCCTGCCAAAGCTGCAGCTCCGGCAGCTCCGGCAGCGCCTGCAGCTGCAGCCCCCAAAGCTGAAGCCGCACCTGCTCCCAAGGCCGCAGCCCCTGCCGCAGCCGCTGCCCCTGCTGTCGACCCGGCCGCAGCTGCAAAAGCCGCAGCAGATACAGCTGCCAAAGCAGCCGCCGACGCAGCCGCAAAAGCCGCAACCGATGCAGCCGCCAAGGTCAAAGCCGAAGCAGATGCCAAGGCAAAAGCCGAAGCCGACGCCAACGCAAAGATAGCGGCTGCAAAACAGGCGGAGAAAGATGAAGCGTCCAAGCGTGAAGCCGATGAACTGGCCCTGAAAGAAAAACGCGCTGCTGAAAGAGCAAAGGCATCTACGGTAAAAGCCGCTGCCCCTGCAGGAGAAGTTAAAAAGACACCTGCAACGATCAACAAAAACATGCTGGAAAGAATCCTTGAAAACCTGGACAGGGTTCATAGAAGAGTCAGCTAATTAAAACAAATTGCGCAACGCCAACATGTTGCTGCAGTTCTTTATATAATAATCAAGAGGAGGAACCTCTAATGGCAGAAAAGAAAGAGACAGCAGGCAAGGAACTAAAACTGGCGGACCCGAAAGAAGCTTCCGTTGATATTGCAACCCAAAAAATGATCATCCGTTCCCACGAGCTTGGTGTGGAAACTATTTTTGACAGAGCTGTTAACATGAAGCAGTGTAACATCGGTATCCAGGGCACCTGTTGTAAAAACTGCGCCATGGGACCCTGCAGGCTGCCGCTTCCCAAATCCGGCATTGAAGGCGAAGACACCCGAAAAGGACTTTGCGGTGCTACAGCCAACACCATTGCAGCCCGTAACTTTACCAGGATGATTGCAGGCGGTGCCGCTGCCCACTCTGATCATGGTAGAGCCGTTGCCGAAGTATTTTATCAGGCAGCCAACAAGCTGACCAATGACTATAAAATCAAAGATCCCATCAAACTTCTGGCCATTGCACCGCACTATGGTGTGGATATCAAAGTTGAAGTTGACGGGGTTATGGTTGACAGGGACATCGATGAAATTGCTGTTGAACTGGCCGATGTTGCCCTGGCCGAATGGGGTAAAAGCGGAAGTACAACACTTGTTCCAAAACGATTTCCAAAAGTACGATATGAATTATGGAAAAAACTGGGTATCCTTCCCAGAAACATCGACAGAGAAATTGTTGAGGTCATGCACAGAACCCATATCGGTGTTGACCAGGATTACAAAAACCTTATGAAACAGGGTGCCCGATGTGCACTTGCAGACTTAAGCGGTTCCTGGATTGCAACAGATCTCCAGGACGTTATGTTCGGAACGCCCTCTCCTTTGATTTCAGAAGCCAACCTCGGTGTTATGAAGAAGGACCATGTCAACATCATCGTTCACGGTCATGAGCCCATACTTTCAGAAATGATTGTTGCGGCATCCCAGTCTAAAGAAATGCATGAGCTTGCAATAAAAGTCGGTGCAAAAGGCATTCAGCTCAGTGGTATCTGCTGTACAGCCAACGAAGTTCTTCAAAGACACGGCGTTCCCAATGCAGGCAACTTTTTGCAGCAGGAATTGGCCATTATCACCGGTGCCTGTGATACAATGGTTGTGGATGTTCAATGTGTATTCCAGAATCTTGCCAATGTGGCAAAATGTTTCCACACCAAACTGATCACCACCCACCCCATCGCCAAAATGGAACAGTCCAATGTTATTCACATTGAATTTGACGAACATCATGCCATGGAAGATGCCATGAGAATTGTGACCATGGCTGTTGAGAACTACAAAAACCGTGGTGCCGAAGTCCAGATTCCGCCTGAAAAACAATCCCAGGTGGCAGGGTTTGGCGTTGAATCCATCAAATATCATTTGGGCGGTACCTTCAGAGGCACCTACTACACCCTGAACGATAATATGATAAACGGCCGGATTCGCGGTGTTGCCGCGGTTGTCGGGTGTAACAATGCCAGACAGCAGCACAACAATGCCCATCTGACGGTTATCAAAGAGCTGATCAAAAACGACGTCATTGTTCTGACCACTGGTTGCGGTGGTATCACTGCTGCCATGGCCGGCCTGCTCCAGCCGGATTCTGCTGCAGCTTACTGCGGCCCCGGGTTGGCTGAAATTTGCGAAACGGTTGGTATCCCCCCTGTCCTTCACATGGGCTCTTGTGTGGATAACTCCAGAATTCTTAATGCTGCCATTGAAGTCGTAAATGCCGGCGGCATGGGCAACGATCTTTGTGACTGGCCAGTTGCAGGTTCTGCGCCTGAATGGATGAGTGAAAAAGCCATTTCCATCGGACAATATGTTGTCTGCTCTGGTATTTACACTGTATTTGGCGGAACCCTCCCAATTGAAGGTGCTCCGGTATTTAAAGAATACCTGAAATCAGGCATGGAAGAACTCTATGGCGGTATGTGGGATGTTGAAGCAGACCCCATCAAACATGCCCATCTCATGATTGCCCATATTGATAAAAAGCGTAAAGAGCTGGGTATTGACAAGGCAAGGGAAAGGGTCATGATGGACATGGCTTCCCGCCAGGCACTTGAAGGTTAATGGGATTGTTGAACAAAACTGATAATACACTAAATCCTCAAAGAAGGAGGAAGAAAATATGTCAAAATTGATCGCATTTGCTGCCATTCAGGGTGGATACAAAGTAGTCGCCCAGGCAGAAGGACAGTTGGAAAGAGCACTTCAGACCTATGATGCCAGTACAAAAGTGGGATTCCCTAACACGGCCTACTATTTGCCGGTAATTTATTCTCTGACCGGGCTGAAAGTCGAAACCCTGGAAGACCTGAAAAAACCCATGGCCTTTGCAAAGGGACTCTTACCGCCCCATATCAAACTGAAAAACTGGCTTCCCTATTTAGGGCCATTGCTTGATGCCGGTATGGCCGGTATCCTTTCCTATGAAGTCATCGAAGCCCTGAGATACCTGAACGAACCTGATTTCTATATTGCCCAGGAAGATCCGGACGTTGAAAACGGAAAACTCTGGGTGGGTGCAGCCGATGATACGATTCTTAGAAAACGCGGGGTTGAATTTGTTGATGGATCCGCTCCCGGGTTTGCCGCCATGGTCGGTGCTGCCCCCAATAAAGAAATTGCCAAGATGATTGTTGAAGACTACCAGAAAAGATCTTTGTATATCTTCTGCGCAGCAAATCATAACGGCAAGACCCTTGTTCAGCAGTGCCTGGATGCCGGCATGCAGATTGGCTGGAACACCCGTATCGTTCCCTTTGGTCCGGATATCTCTTCTGCTGTATTTGCCCTGGGCTTTGCCAACAGAGCTGCCATGGCATTCGGCGGGGTTCAGCCCGGTGATTACAAGACAATTCTGAAATACAACAAAGAAAGGGTATTTGCATTTGTCAACGCCCTGGGCGATGTGGGCACTGAATGGGGTGTTGCAGCAGCCGGTTGTGTAAACTGGGGTTTCCCCACAATTGCAGACACACCGATTCCTGAAATTCTTCCCACGGGTATCTGTACCTACGAGCATGTAGTGGCACCGGTTGCCCATGCCGACATGGTTCAAAGATCCGTTGAAGTCAGGGGTCTCAAGGTCCAGGTTGCCGATATCGAGATTCCCTGTGCCTTTGGTCCTGCCTATGAGGGTGAACGTGTCCGTGGTGCAGATCTGTACGCACAATGCGGCGGTGGTAAGACCCAGTGTACCGAGCTTGTAAAAATGGCGGATATGGGTGCCATCGAAGACGGCAAGGTTATCATCGTAGGACCGGACATTGACGGCATCAAAGAGGGCGGCACCTTCCCCTTGGGAATCAAGGTGGAAATCGCCGGACGCGAGTTCCAGGAAGATTTCGAGCCCATCATGGAACGTCAGATCCATCATCTGATCAACTATATCCAGGGAGTCATGCACATTGGCCAGAGGGATATCTCCTGGGTACGTATCTCCAAATCTGCCATTGAAAAAGGCTTTACCCTGAAAGATATCGGTGTGGTTCTCCATGCCAAATTCCATCAGGATTTCACAAAGATCGTTGACAAGGTTCAGGTCACCCTTTTTACCAAAGCGGAAGATGTGGACAAGATGACCGCCATTGCCCGTGAAAACTACCTGACACGTGATGCCCGGGTTGACAAGATGACGGACGAAGATGTGGAAACATACTACTCTTGTACGCTTTGCCAGTCTTTTGCTCCCAGCCATGTCTGCTCGGTAAGCCCTGAAAGAACAGGTCTTTGCGGTGCTTACAACTGGATGGACTGCAGGGCGGCCTTTGAAATCAACCCCACAGGTCCCAACCAGCCCATCGAAAAAGGGGAATGCATTGATCCCAAGCTGGGTCAGTGGAAAGGGGTCAATGATTTTATCTACAAGGCCTCCAGAGGTACGGTTACCCATTACAACTTCTACTCCATGGTCGTTGATCCCATGACCACCTGCGGCTGCTGCGAATGTATCGCTGCCATGCTGCCAGGATGTAACGGGGTTATGACCGTTGGCCGTGATTACGCTGGCGAGACCCCCTGCGGCATGAAGTTTACCACATTGGCCGGTGTCATGGGCGGTGGTGCCTGTTCTCCTGGGTTTGTGGGCCACTCCAAACACAACATCACCCAGGGTAAATTCATCCTGGGCGATGGTGGGCTGTTAAGAATGGTATGGATGCCCAAGATGCTCAAAGAAGAGCTGAAAGACAGAATCGTGGCCCGTGGAAAAGCCATGGGAGTTCCGGAACTCTACGACATGATTGCCGATGAAACCATTGGCATCACGGAAGAAGAGATTCTACCCTTCCTCAAGGAAAAAGGCCATCCTGCGCTGAACATGGAACCCCTTGTAGGATAATTATTAAACCAAAAAGGTGCGGCAGTATTTTTAATTTCAATCTGCCGCACCTTTCCCATAAAGTTGCAAAAACTTAAGGAGATAAAAATGGCATTAACCGGTATACAGATATTCAAACTCCTTCCCAAGACAAATTGCAAGGAGTGCGGAGTTCCCACATGCCTTGCCTTTGCAATGAACCTTGCATCGGGAAAAGCAGAATTGGACGCCTGCCCCTATGTATCCGACGACGCAAAGGAAAAACTGGCCGAAGCATCCGCGCCTCCCATTCGCCCGGTTGCTTTGGGTAAAGGTGTCCGTAAAACAACCACCGGCGGTGAAACCGTTCTTTACAGACATGAAAAAACATTTTTCAACCCCACTGTACTTGCCGCCACCGTGGCGTCTGATATGGATCTTGCAGCCCTTGACAAAACATTAAAAGTTTACAACGCCTTCCAGTACGAACGGGTGGGCCTGAACCTGAGACCTGAACTTCTGGTGGTAAAAGATGCCGGCAAAGGGGCTGCCGCCTTTGCAGCCGTTG
>VMSR01000057.1 GCA_013792075.1 Desulfobacula sp. | reverse complement strand
GAATTTACAAAGGCCTTTGATACGGTTGTGGACAATATTTTAAAGCAATTGCAGTAAACACAATAAATACACGTGAATGATACCTTTAAAAAAGCCAGGGAACGGAAAGGTTTTTTAACCCTTAGGGAAAAAGAAAATCTTGGGGAACTGGCTTGTTTTTCCCAGTCTGCCCAAAGGCGAAAAAAAGACTCCAATGAAAAAAATGAATACCGCCAGGCCTTTGGAATCGATGCAGACCGAATCCTGCACTCCATGGCCTTTACCCGGTATATTGATAAAACCCAGGTTTTTTCGCTCATAAAAAACGACCACCTCACCCACCGGGTGCTCCATGTCCAGCTGGTCTCCCGGGTGGCCAGAACCATTGGCCGTTACCTTGGGCTAAATGAGGATCTCATAGAGGCGGCCAGCCTAGGCCACGACATCGGACATGCCCCCTTTGGCCATGACGGAGAAATTTTTTTATCAAAACTAACCCATGCCCATGGGGCAGGTCATTTCCATCACAACCTCCAAAGCATCCAGTTTCTGGACCGGATCGAAAAAAACGGCCAGGGCTGGAACTTAAGCCTCCAGACCATGGATGCCATTGTCTGCCACAACGGAGAGGCCCACTCAAAAAAATTGATCCCCGAGCGACATCGCTCGTTTGCGGATTTTGAGGCCATGGTCCAAAAGATTAAGACCCAATCTTCCTGCAATGAAATTCCCATGACAATGGAAGGCTGTGTGGTCCGGATGGCCGACACCATCAGCTACATCGGCCGGGATCTGGAAGATGCCATCCGCCTTGGGATTGTCACCCGGAATCAGGTGCCCGAAGACTGCAAAGAAACCCTGGGACAGACCAACGGAACCATTGTCTTCAACCTGGTGACGGATCTTATCCACAACAGCCTTGGAGAACCCTTTATCGGATTTTCAGACCCTGTCTCCCAAGCCTTAAAACATCTGAAACACTTTAATTATCGGTATATCTATAAAAACCCACTCATCAAACGGCATTTGACATCCATAGAGCAAATTTTCATCTTCCTGTTTGAGCGGTATCTGTCGGATCTTGAACAAGATCGCCAGACTTCTGACATTTTTTCAAAATTTTTAAACGGCCTGGCCCCGGAATACAGAAACGATCATACCCATCCGGAGATTGTCCGGGATTTTATTTCCGGTATGACGGATTCCTATTTTATTCGCCAGGCGCCCGCATCCCTTGCACCGGTTTATATTGACAATGTTTGAAAACAGAAAAACTTACCGGAGACTGCATCAAAAAAAAGGCCTGGTTTCCTTTGATATCACGGTAAAAGAGACCAATCTGAATATCCAGGCCCAAACAGATCTGTCAGAACAGGCCATCCGGTCAACCCTTAACTACAGAAACCAGATTGAAACCTATATCCGGCAATACCCGGAATTTGCCACGGCCCTTTCTCCCTTACCGCAACCTGCCCTTGGGCCTGGCATTGTCATGGAAATGATACAAGCTTCAAGCCTTGCCCAGGTTGGCCCCATGGCAGCCGTTGCGGGAGCTGTGGCCGAATATGTCGGCCGGGACCTGCTGAATCTGTCTTGTGAAGTGGTGGTGGAAAACGGGGGCGATATTTTTATCCGGTCAGACGCTGAGACCGTATTCGCAATTTATGCCGGCGACTCCCCTTTGAGCATGACCACAGGTATCCTGATTGAGCGACAGGACACTCCCTTTGCCATGTGTACTTCTTCGGGAACCCTGGGCCATTCCAAAAGCTTTGGTGCGGCAGATGCCGTAAGTGTGGTCGCCGGCTCCTGCTGCCTTGCGGATGCTGCCGCCACAGCCCTTTGCAATATGGTAAAGACAGAGAAGGACATAAAAAAGGCCATCCAGGCCGGACGACAGATCCAGGGTATCCAGGGCATTGTCATTATCAAGGGAGAACAGATCGGACTCTGGGGAAACCTGAGACTGGTCCGGCTGCCCTGAGTCCATCACGCTGTTGTGAACAACCAGGTCTGATCAGTACAGGGTGCCGACCTTGGCCTCCACTGCCCTCACAATGCTACCGTCCTTGAGCAGGGCTTTTACCTTGGCAATATCATCGGACAAAAGCCTGTCTTCTTTTCGATAATCCACCTGGCTTCTGATCACCTCATAGGCGGCCAGGGTACCGTCCCCTGCCTTGAAATTGGTAAACAGATCAATGGCCTGGGCCCCGCAGAGCAGTTCAATGGCAATCACATTTTCCGTATTGTCCACAATATCCCGGCATTTTCTGGCGGCAAAAGCTCCCATGGACACATGGTCCTCCTTGTTGGCCGAGGTGGGAATGGAATCCACGGACGCCGGATGGGCAAGCACCTTGTTTTCCGAGACCAGGGATGCTGCTGCATACTGGGCAATCATAAACCCGGAGTTAAGACCACCGTCTTCCACCAGAAAGGCCGGCAGCCCGGACAATTGGGGATTGACCAGCCGTTCAATACGGCGCTCGGAAATATTGGCAAGTTCGGCAATGGCGATGCCCAGAAAATCACAGGCAAGGGCCAGGGGCTGGCCGTGGAAATTGCCGCCCGAAAGAAATTCTTCGGATTCCGGAAAAATCAAAGGATTTTCTGTGGAGGAATTCATCTCCACCCGGATCACGCGTTCCACATAGGCAAAGGCGTCCCAGGAGGCACCGTGCACCTGGGGAGAACATCTCAGGGTATAGGCATCCTGCACCTGGGAACAATCCTTATGGGAGGAAATGATGTCTGAATTTTCCGTTATCTTGAGCATGTTCTGGGCAGCCTTCATCTGTCCTATATGGGGACGGGCCCTGTGAATTCTGGGGTCAAAGGCGCTCCTGGTTCCCATGAGAGTTTCAAGACTCATGCTGGCGGCTATGTCGGCATGCTTGCACAAATTTAGAGCATCATGAAGTGCAAGACATCCATGGGCAATCATGAACTGGGTACCATTGATAAGGGCAAGACCCTCCCCTGCCGAAAGCTCCAAAGGCGGGATGGATTTTTTTGCAAGGGCCTTGGCACCTGCCATGCGCACGCCGTCCACAAAGGCTTCCCCCTCCCCGATAAGCACCAGGGACAGATGGGCCATGGGCACCAGATCGCCGCTGGCCCCCACAGACCCTTTTTCCGGTACCAAAGGGATAATACCGGTGTTTAGCAGCTGGGCCAATTTTTCAATGGTTTCAAGGCGCAACCCGGAATTGCCCCTGCAAAAATCATTGATGCGAAGGGCCATCATGGCCCTGACCACATCGTCTGCCGCGTTGTTCCCCATGCCTGCAGCATGGCTTAACAAAATTTTTTTCTGAAGTTTTTTCGTATCTGCAAGGGAGATGGTCACATTGGACAGGGCGCCGAAACCCGTTGTCACCCCATATATTCGTACCCCTTCCTGGACCCATTTATCAACAAGGAACCTGGCCTTTTTTATCCGTGCCTCCGATCCAACGGAAATTGCAACCCCCACGCCCTGCCGGGCAATGGCTACGAGGTCTTCCAATTGGAAATTCTCTCCGTTTAAAATTATCCGATCCGTCATTTTTTATCCCCTGTTAAATTTTCCTTTGAGTTTATACCGTGAACCCGGAGAAATAATTCTGCTGTAGGTGGCCACCCGATCAAATGACCAGGTCCGACGCGTAAGGCAAAGACAGGGATCATCCGGGCGAATCTTCAAATATCGCCCAATGGTTTTATTCACCCGGATCGCTTCAATGGTATGTTCTGCTTCCTGGATGGGTGCCACCGCCAGCAGATAATCACTGGGGGTCATTTGTGTAAAATCCTGGTCCAGGTATGAGGGTGCCACAGCCGGATTGATATACCGCTCGGAATACTGGACCGAAACCCCCCTGTCCTGGTGCAGAATAATCGAATGGAAAACAGCCCCCCCCTCCACCAGATCCATTCTGCCGGCAATCTCCTGGGACAGACACTCTTCTTTCAGCAACAGGATTTGGCAGGAATGGGAACCGCCCCAGTCTCCAATCTCTTTGGCAATACTTTTGATCTCAAACAAAGAGGCTTCGGGTTTTGGCTTTGCCACAAAGGTGCCCACGCCCTGGACCCTGAGAATTCTGTTCTCTTCGGTCAACTCTTTCAAGGCCCGGTTGGCCGTCATCCTGGAGGCGTTGAATGCCTTGGCAAGCTGGATTTCCGAAGGAATCTTATCGTCGGGCTTTAATTTCCCAGATTCAATATCCCTGACAACACTTCTTTTGATTTGTTCATACAGCGCATGGGGCTGATCCGGTTTTCCCACAACGATTCCTATTCTTTGATGGTATTCAAAAATACTTGACTTCACCTCTATACTTGTATAGACAACTACTATCCAATCCATGGAAAAATGTCAACACCGCCGGGGAGAAATCAAGATGCCGCCACCTGAGTTCACCATAACCGATACTCTTTTCCCAGAGACCGCTGACCTGCTTTTTGTCAATTGTCACCTGGCCACCATGGTCAACGGGTCCTTATCCATTGTTGAAAATGCCGCCCTCGCGGTGACCGGCAAAAAAATATCCTGGATAGGGTATCAAAAAAATCTGCCGGACTCCCCTGAACGACTGGCCTCCCAGATCATTGACTGCCGGCACAAATGGATTCTCCCCGGATTTGTGGACTGCCATACCCACCTGGTCTGGGCAGGATCAAGGTCAACAGAGTTTGAAATGCGCCTGAAGGGGATAGGGTATGAAGACATCATCAGGAACGGCGGCGGGATCTTCTCAACAGTCCGTGCCACAAGAGACGCAACCCAAGAGGCGTTATTTTCCCAGGCCGCCAAACGCATGGCCACCTTTCTCACCCAGGGCATCACCTGTGTGGAAATAAAGTCAGGATATGGACTGGATATGGACACGGAACTAAAGATTCTGTCGACCATAGACCGGTTAACGCAAAATTTTCCCCAGCACATTGAACCCACATTTTTAGGGGCCCATGCCCTGCCCCCGGAATACAAAAACAGACCAGATGCCTATGTGGACCTTGTTACCCGGACCATGCTGCCCAGGGTTAAAGACCAGGGGATTGCCACGGCTGTGGACGTGTTTTGCGAACACATTGCCTTTTCCAGGGCCCAAACCCAAAAAATATTTGAGGCCGCAACCGCTCTGGGATTTCGGGTCAAACTCCATGCCGAACAATTGTCCGACATGGACGGGGCGGCCCTGGCCGCAGAATTTAACGCACTCTCCTGCGACCACATTGAGTATCTGTCTGCCGAGGGTGCAAAAAAAATGGCCCAAAAACAGGTCAGCGCTGTCCTGCTGCCCGGGGCGTTTTATTTTTTAAGGGAAACCCAAAAACCGCCCATTCAGCTGCTGCGAAAGCTTAAAATTCCCATGGCCATCTCAACGGATCTAAACCCGGGCACAAGCCCGGTCCATGCCATGACCCTGATATTGAACATGGCCTGTCTGCTGTTCGGTTTAACCTGTGAGGAGGCCCTGGCAGGGGCAACCCTCAATGGCGCCAGGGCCCTTGGTCTGGACACAAAAAAAGGAAGTCTTGAAGTCGGCAAAGATGCGGACCTGGTTGTCTTTGACATCAATTCCCCGGCAGACCTTTGCTATCTCATGGGCACTAGCCCTGTTGCCATGGTTGTGATATCCGGAAAAACAGAGTACACTTGCGCCCCTTAACTAACGGAGATATTCATGACCAGCTCGCTCACCCTTATCAATACTCTTTTTTTTACAGGATTTTCTCTTTTTTTTATTCTCCTTGGCATCTGCTCTTTTGTTGAAAAAGAAATCCGGGCAACCTGGATAGCCCTTGCTTTTCTGATTTCCACAACCCTGTTCTGGGGATTTTTTATTCTAAACCCAAAGATGCTGCCCGGGCTCAATCTGGTGGTGGTTTCCGGGATCAGCCTGGCAGGTCTTTTTTCCCTTGTCCGCTTTTTCCCCCAAAAGACCCCAAAAAGAGAGACCTCCCGTGCCATCCAGTACGATGAGCGGGACAATATGTTTGCAAGGAACAATATCCAACACCACCCGCAGCTTATGGACACCTATTATAAACTGCACCCGGAAAACCTATCCTGTGACCTGCAGATCCATAACAAGCCGGAATTCGGGGACATACGACAGGTGTATCACGATGACTACACCGCCCCCTGCTATGGCGCAGCCTTTGAATACCTGGAAAAAACCATCCCCTTGTCCGACGGAATCGTGGCCCCCCCCAAAAAACAGGTGGACATTCAAAAATTTACCACCGCCCTGCTGGATATGATCGGCTTTTACGGGGGGTGCGATGTGGGGATTCTGCCGTTAGAACCCCACCATTTTTACAGCCACAAGGGACGGCATGCCCGCAATTGGGGCGACAAAACCGATCAGACACATAAAACAGCCATTGTCATTGTGGTGCCCATGCGTACCGCCATGATCAAACAAGGCCCCACAAGCACTGTTATCCAGGAGTCTGCCCAAAAATATGTGGAAGCCGCCAAAATATCCAATATCGCAGCAGCTTATATCCGGCAATTTGGATTTAAGGCCCGGGCACACAATGATGCCAATTATGAAACCCTCTGTGTCCCCCTGGCAGTGGAATCGGGTATGGGCGAGCTGGGACGAATGGGACTTTTCATGCACAAGACCCATGGCCCCTGTGTCCGCCTTGCCATTGTTACAACGGAAATGGAATTACCGGCCTCCCCCGAAAGCCCCTGCCTGCATATGGAAGATTTCTGTCAAATCTGCAAAAAATGCGCTGACAATTGTCCGTCCAATTCCATCTCCCATGGCGATGAACCCAGTTCCCGGAATTTACGTCATTGGTCCATTGACCAGGAAAAATGCTTTTCCTATTGGAAAACAATCGGATCCGACTGCGGGGTCTGCATATCGGTCTGCCCCTATACCAAGCCCAACACCCTTGTCCACAAACTCGTAAGAATTTATATTTCCAGAAACATCTTCAACCAAAAAATCGCTCTGTTCATGGATGACCTCCTCTATGGCAGGCACAAAAAAATCCCCCGGAAAAATCCGGCCAGATTGTTTCGTTTCTAACCTGTTAAAACCCCTTGTTTTCTAGTATCCTTACCCGGGCGATATCAGGCCTTTGTTTGAGAGAAACAGGCCCCAAAGGCGCAGGGCAATCGCATCTAGCTTTTTATTAACCAGCCTTATACCCGTTCCGGTCGGTGTGCCTTTTGTCGCTGGATAGGCCAGGTGACAGGCGCTAGGTGGACTGCACTCGTGG
>VMSR01000245.1 GCA_013792075.1 Desulfobacula sp. | reverse complement strand
GGCAGCCAGTTGATTGCACGGGAGGAACTCAAATTGATTAATCAGGTATCCAAGGGGGAGATGGTACAAACAGATCTTGCCCTGCGCAAGCCCCAGCTTGACCAGGCCAACGCTGTGGTGAACGCTGCCCGGGCGGATCTTGAAAAGGCTAACTTGAACCTGTCCCGTACAAAAATTGTGGTTCCGTTTAATGCCCTGGTTCTCGAAAAAAAAGTTGATTTCGGCTCCCTGGTGACCGTCCAGGGGGAACTTGCCACCCTGGTGGATGTGGATGCGTTTCTGGTTGAAACCCTGGTGCCGCCGGACCGGCTGGCAGCCCTCAATATCAATGAAAAGACCGGCAGCAAGGCCGATATCCGATCCCAGTATTCAGAAGAGTCCTGGCAGGGGAGCCTGGTTCGGACCACCGGAAAAATATCCGATAAAAGCCGGATGGCCGGTGTGATCATTCGTGTATTGGATCCATTGGGGTTAACGCGTCAGGGGGGCAGACCGCAATTGCTGCTGGGTGATTATGTGGATGTTCAGATCCAGGGGAAAATGCTTGAAAATGTCTTTTCCATACCCAGATCCATTCTCAGGGACAAGAACACCGTGTGGGTATCTCAATCAGGGAAGCTTGTGATCAAACCGGTCACCCTTGCCTGGAAGGAAGAGGGCCGGGTTTTTATCCGATCTGATATCCGGTCCGGTATCCTTGCCGGTGATGAGGTTATCACATCGGATCTGCCGGCTCCGGTAAACGGGATGGCCCTGCAGCAGGATTCAGGAGCCCGTTCATGATACCAAAACAAGATTCATTAATGTTACGGGGGCCTGTTGCCTGGATGGCAGGCAATTCCGTTGCTGCCAACCTGATCATGGCGGTGCTGCTCATCGGCGGGCTGATGATGGGGTTTAACATCAAGCAGGAGGTGTTTCCCGAATTCAGCCTGGATATGGTCAATATTACGGTTGCCTATCCCGGAGCCAGTCCCGAAGAGGTGGAAAACGGGATTATTCTTGCCATTGAAGAGGCGGTTCAGGATCTGGAAGGCATTGATGAAATTATTGCCAGTGCCAATGAGGGATCGGCTTCCATCGCCATAGAAGCCATTGAAGGAACGGATATCAATCGTCTGTGGCAGGAGGTTAAAAGTGAGGTGGACCGTATCACCACCTTCCCGGATGAGGCCGAAGACCCCCAGATAACCATTGCGGCAAGGAAACGGGAAGTCCTGAGTATCGTCCTTTACGGGGATGCATCGGAAACCACCATTCGGGCTTTGGCAGACCAGATAAGAGATGAGCTGCTCCTGGATAAGGGGATTACCCAGGTGGAATTTCAAGGGGTCAGGGACCGGGAAATCCAGGTTGAAATTTCCCAGCAGACCCTGAGGCGCTACAATATGACGCTCCAGGATGTGGGGCTTGCCATTTCCAGGGCTTCGGTTGAGCTTGGCGGCGGCAGCATTAAAACCCAAGGGGGCGATATCCTTTTGCGGATAAAGGACCGTAAGGATTTTGCCAGGCAGTATGCAAGGATTCCCATTATCAGCCTGGAAGACGGGTCCAGTGTGTTGCTCGAACAGATGGCAACCCTTGTTGAAGGGTTCGAAGAGACAGACAACTGGGCTTCCTTTAATGGAAAACGCTCTGTCATTCTGGAAGTTTACAGGGTGGGAGATCAGACGCCTACCCAGGTTGCTGCGGCAGGCAAGGCTGTTGTCAAACGGATCAACGATTCTCTGCCCCAGGGGGTCAGCCTGGAAGTTTTAAGGGATTCGGCAAAAATATTTGAACAAAGAGCCGATCTGTTGCTCACCAATGCGTATTTCGGGCTTGGGTTGGTCTTTTTTTTCCTGGCGCTTTTCCTGGACATCCGTCTGGCATTCTGGGTCAGCCTGGGGATCCCCATTTCGTTTCTGGGGTCTTTTCTCTTGCTTGCGCCGACAAGTTTCACCATCAACATGATGAGCATGTTTGCCTTTATCGTTACCCTGGGGATTGTCGTGGACGATGCCGTGGTTGTGGGGGAAAATATTTATTTTTTCAGACGCCAGGGACTGCCATTTGTACAGGCCACCATCATGGGAACCAAAACCATTGTCATGCCCGTGGTGTTCAGCGTGATCACCAATATGGTGGCCTTTATCCCCTTAATGTTTATCCCGGGGTTTTTGGGCAAAATTTTTAAAACCATTCCCATTGTTGTTATTGCGGTGTTCGCTATCTCTTTGATTGAAAGCCTTTTTATCCTGCCGGCCCATCTGAGCCATGGCAGCCGCCGCCCTTTGTTTTTTCCCTTGAATCATATTGAAAAATGGCAGAAAAAGTTCAGTCAGTTTTTTGAAACATCTGTTAAGCGCTATTATGGCGGGTTCTTGTTCCGGGTGCTCGAATACAGGTATTCGGTTATAGCCCTTGGCATGGCATTGCTTTTGGCCTCTGCCGGATATGTGTCTTCCGGCCGCATGGGCATGGAAATGTTTCCCAAGGTGGAGTCTGATTATGCCTTCTGTGAAGCGACGCTGCCCTATGGAACTCCGACGCAAACCTTAGGCAGGGTTGAGCGGCACCTGGTGGAAAGCGCCCGTAAAACAGTTGAAGAAAACGGGAAACAGCTTCTTTCCACAGGTATTTTTTCAGAGGTCAACAATAACCAGGTCCAGGTGAGGATTTATTTGACGGACCCCACCGTCCGTCCCTTGAATACGACGGCGGTCACCGAAGTCTGGCGGGAAAAGAACGGAACGATTCCAGGGCTTGAAGCCATTACCTTTGAGGCTGACCGGGGGGGGCCTGGATCGGGAAAAAATCTGACGGTGAGCTTAAGCCATAGAAACAAAAATATCCTGGACAGGGCAGGGTATGACCTTGGGCAAAGCCTTTTGGGATATCCCATTGTCCATGATATTGACGACGGGTCTGCCAAGGGAAAGAAGCAATTTGACATTACCCTGACCCCGGCCGGAGAACGGCTGGGCCTGACCTCCAGGGAAGTGGCCAATCAGATCCGCCATAGTTTCCAGGGCGTGTCTGCCGTAAAAAATCAGCGGGGAAGAAGTGAGGTAACCGTCAAGGTGAGGCTGTCGGAAAAAGAGCGCATGTCAGAAGCAAGCTTTGAAGAATTGATCCTCCGGGCGCCCGGCGGTGAGATTCTGCTGAGAAACGCCGTGGAAACAATTACCGGAAGAGCCTATACTGCCATCAAAAGAACCAATGGAAAACGGGAGATACAGGTTACCGGAAATGTCCGGCCCCAGTCCCAGGCGGAAAATATTGTAAAGGATATGAAAAAAGATATCCTGCCGGATCTTCTGAGCCGCTACCCCGGGCTTTCCTATAGTTTCAAGGGGCGCCAGGCCGATATCAGGGACAGTATAGCCGCTCTTATAAAAGGTCTTGGATTGGCATTGTTCTGTATATTTGCCCTTTTGGCAATCCCCTTTAAAAGTTACCTTCAACCCATTATTATCATGTTCTGTATTCCCTTTGGCATGATCGGTGCGATAGCAGGGCACATTATTATGGGATACTCCCTATCGGTCATGAGTCTGCTGGGGCTTGTGGCCATGTCCGGGGTGGTGGTGAATGATTCCCTGGTGCTCATTGATTTTGCCAACCGGCGGTGCAGAGAAGGAATTGACCCGTTGTATGCGGTTCATTCAGCCGGTATCCAGAGATTCCGGCCGATTTTGCTGACCACCTTGACCACCTGCGGCGGGCTTGCCCCCATTATACTGGAAACCTCAAGGCAGGCAAAGTTTTTGATTCCCATGGCCATTTCCCTTGGGTTTGGGATATTGTTTGCCACCTTCATCACCCTTGGGATGGTACCCTGCCTGTATATGATTCTGGAGGATGCTAAGGCATTTTTTGCCGGGGATAAGGATCAGGTGGACGGGTAAAAAACAAAACCCCCCTGAACATAATTTTGTCCAGGGGGGTTTATTGTCAGGTCATGGAATGACCTTTAGTTTTCGCAAATAAAACGGCCGACTAAATCACGCTTACATTTGCTGCGGCAGGACCTTTCTGCCCGTCTTCAATATCAAAGGAAACACGGTCCCCTTCATTTAGGGATTTAAATCCGGTTGAATTGATAGCTGAGTGATGTACAAATACATCTTTTCCGCCGTCTTCCTGTTCGATAAAACCAAAACCTTTTGAGTCGTTAAACCATTTTACTGTACCATTAGCCATACTGGCGTTCTCCTGTAATAAAAAAAATAATAACAGTTTCTAACTTTGGGGGGTATGCCGATTTTTGTTTTCCGGGGATATACTCCTTTGAGGATGAAACCTACGCGCTTCACATAGAATTGCGCGAACTTATATAAGATATGGCAGTCGTTATGAATGTCAAGGGGTGGAAATGGGTTTATTTTTATTTATTCATTATAGTAGATCCTGGGTTTAATATAGGCCAGGATCATCCCCGGGAGGAAGGCCGATGCTTTTCAAATAGCCGGTGTCATCGGGCAGGTCCTTTTTTCTGGCAGTTTTGTTTGCTAGTTCATCACATCGTTCATTGAGAGGATTGCCGGCATGGCCTTTGACCCATTTAAAGCGAATATTGAGGCATTCTTTAAGATCCAGCAGAATGGACCACAGGTCTGAATTCATGGCGGGCTTGCCATCGGATTTCATCCAGTCTTTCTTCTTCCAGTTCAAGGCCCAGCCCTTGTTCAGTCCGTCAATGACATATTTTGAGTCCGAGTGCAGGACAATGGGTGCTTTTTCTTTTTGGAGGGCTTCCATGGCTGCCATCACTGCCGTGAGTTCCATGCGGTTGTTGGTGGTCAGATTAAATCCCCCACTCAGTTCTTTCCTGTCCTGTATCACAACCCCATATCCGCCGGGTCCCGGATTGCCGATGGCCCCGCCGTCGGTATACACCACAAGTGTGCCCAGAGGATATGCCTCTGCTTCTGAAGACTGCTTTGGGGGAGGGGGGGCAAAATCGTCTGTTCCTGTTTTGCCGGATTTCCGGGGAAAGGAGGGGGTCAAAAGAAAGGCTTCTGCTTCCTGTCGGGTTTTGAAACTTTTAAAACTGGCGTTGGTAAAGCCTTTGACCTGTTGTTCTGTTTCAGACCAGTTTAGGAATATTCCTGTTTTGCGACCTATGGCAACGGCATAATATTTCATGGGGCTTACTATAAAACCAAAATGTGTTCCTGTAAACACCCGGGGGACAATGAAAAAAAGATTGCCTTGATTTGGGAGGGGGGTTTTTTTATATTGTTTTTAACCATAGAGACGGAGTGCAAATGACGCCTGCAGTAGACATGATGGAAAAAGCCGGGATACCCTTCACCCTCCATGAATATGACCATGACACCAAGGTCCGGGCTTATGGCCAGGAGGCTGCCAGAAAACTGGGCATTGGTCCGGATCGGATATTTAAAACCCTGGTCGTGTCGACGGACAATAAGGGACTGGCCGTCGGAGTTGTGCCGGTATCCGGACAGCTGGATCTCAAAGGGCTTGCCAAAGCCCTGGGAAAAAAGAAAACAGCAATGGCGGAAAAAAAACAGATGGAACGGTCCACCGGCTATCTTGCCGGGGGCATCAGCCCCCTGGGGCAGAAAAAACAATTGCCGACCATCATTGATGTGTCGGCATTGGCCTATGATACCATTTTTGTCAGTGCCGGCCGCAGAGGATTGCAGATCTGTCTCTCACCCAGGGATCTTGCCCGCCTGACCCAGGCGATATTTTATGGGATATCCAAATTTTAAAGAGGCAAGCTTCATAGAAAAGGAAAAGAACGCCCGGGGATTTCTCCCGGGCGCCCATGATCCATCTAAAAAAGATTACCCGTGCTGGGGTGTTTCAGCAGACGGTTTCGGTGCTTCCGGGCCGGGAACTGCAGGGCCCATTTTTTTTGGGGAAGCCATGGGATCTGTTGCCCTTTGGGGGTTGGCTTCCACTTCATGAAGGATGTTGGTGACCCTGGCCTGTTTCAGCCACTGGATTTTTCCTGTTCCCACGTCATAGATGGCGCCCACCACTTTTGCCTTGCCATCCTTTACCAGCTTGCGGGATGCAGGGCTTTTCATGAAAAGATCCCGGATACTGGTCCAGACATTCTCTTCAATGGCCAGGGGGATAATTTCATCTCCCTGGGCGTGGGGATAAATTTGCATGGCAGTGCGGACAGCCGGCTCAATATTGTCCACAAGGGGAGGGATATTGCGTTCCAGGGAGTGGCCTTTGCCCTGGAGTGCCCGGGTGACGGCGGTAACCGCACCGCATTGGGTGTGACCAAGGACCACCAGAACCGGGGTATTGACGTGGGCAAGGCCGTATTCAATGGAGCCGGCCTCGTCGGTGTCACAGACATTTCCTGCCACACGGACGACAAAAATATCCATGACACCGGCATCAAAAATAAGTTCAACCGGTACCCGTGAATCAGAGCAGGTAATGACGGTGGCATAGGCATAATCCTTCTGGTTCTCTTTTCCTGCCTGGATCAGGCGTTCCTTGTCCATATTCTGGTGGGTGGATTTTCCGCTGACAAACCGGTCGTTTCCCATCTGAAGTTTTTTGATGGCCCCGTCCGGGCTGGGTTTTAGATGTTTGGGTGTATCAGAACAACTGGAAAAGCCCAGTGCGCCGGCGATGAAAATAACCCCAGCCAGGAAAATTGACAGTTTTTTCATATGGCCTCCTTTTTTTAAAAAATGAGTTTGGTTTTGATGTTTCGATTACGATTTTTTTTGGAAGCAGTCCCAATGAAAAAGTTTATCGGTTTTTTTTAACCAAGTCAATAAAGGCAAACCAAACATATTTTTAAAATGTGTCCGAACATGCCTGTCAGCCTGTTATTAAAGAAACCTTATGTTTCATTTTTACAAATCCTTGAATTATATATCAAGGCAGTGTAGACTTAACAAATCCGGTCTGGGGGTGAGGGTGTTCCAAAACCAACCTTTCATCCAAAGGGAAAAATACCAGACAGGTTTATATATGAGTATCTTTGATCACTGAGAGTTCGCCGTT
>VMSR01000195.1 GCA_013792075.1 Desulfobacula sp. | reverse complement strand
GGCAATGCCCGTGGCATCGGTCAGGGCCTGGATTCCCATATAGGTACCTTGGTCATTGAACAGATATACTTTGACGTTTTCCAACTGGGATGGGCCCTGGCTGACTTGCACCCGGGCTTCTCCTTTAGGGATCTCAATGGGCGGGTCCCCTCCGGTGAAGGGGTCTGACCAGAAGTGCATGGACAGATAATCGGCCCGGATCTTATAGGCCTTATCCGGCAGGGTAAAACTTGCCTGACCGGTTTCGTTGGTGGTGGCCTGGACCCCAAGATAGGTGCCGGATTCGCTGAACAGATACCCCTTGATATTGGGCAGGACATCCAGGGCATTCTTTTTCACGGTCAGGGTTAGGGTTCCGCCGCCGGTGGAAACGGGTATTACGCTTTCCTGGTTGGCGGTTACCTGGGCGACATCGCTCCAATATGGGTTGTTCAAAAAATCGGCCCTGAACTTGTAACTGCCCGCCGGAAGGATAAACAAGGCATTGCCAGCGGCATCGGTTTGGGCGGTTATGCCAAGATAGATCCCCTGGTCTGAGAACACGTAGACCTTGACATCGGCAAGGGCAATCCCGATATTGGTCAAAGCAATTTTAGCTGCCCCCTGGTCTATGGCAATGGTCTGATCTGTCCCGGTAAAGGCCGGGGACCAGTACTGGATTGACATATGGTCGGCCCGAACCTTATAGGGCTTATCCGGCAGGGAGAAAACCGCCTGGCCAACAGCATTGGTGGTGGCGGTTACGCCCAGATAGGTGCCTGATTCTGAGAACAGATAGGTTTTAATGTTTACAGCTGGATCTGATATGGATTGATATGTTTTGTTGACCGTGATCACACAATCGGAGTGGGGTATGACAAGGTTGGTGGACTGGTCGGTTGCCACTTGAACCACCGGGGTCCAGAACGGGTAGCCCAGATAATCGCACCGGATCTTATAATTGCCCGTGGGGACGTTAAAGGTGGTGATACCGCTGGCATCTGTGATGCCGGACTTGCCAAGATAGGTACCGGATTCCGAGAACAGATAGGCTTTTGCCTTGGCAAGGGCAAGGTTTTCTCCCTTGTTTACGGTAAAGGTCAGGGTGCCTCCCTGGCTGTCAATGGAGATGGCGTCTCCTGCATTTGTGGTGACATCGGAGAAAAACTGAGTCCCCAGGATATCGGCCCTGAATTTATACGCCTGATTTTGGGGCAGGCCAAAGGTTATCTGTCCGTTTTCGTCGGTTAAGCCGTTGATCCCCAGGTAGCGGTTGTTCTCGTCAAACACATAAACCCGGATGCCCCCGAGGGGATTGCTGTTCTGGATTACGGTGATGACCTGATTGATTTCAACAATTTCCATGGCAAGACTACCCGAAGACAAGGGAACCAAAGCTGACCAGAATTGTTCGTTCAAATAATCTATTCTAAATTTATAGGCGGTTCCCGGGAGCAGATTTTTCTGGAATATGGCCGTGCCCTGATCGTCCGTGACCCCGTAGATGCCGGTGTAGGTGTTGGATTCGGTAAAGGCATAAACCCTCACCCCTTCAATCAACCTTCCCGTGTTTGTGGACACCCGGACGGTAAACACATCATCGGGGTCCGAAGGAATAGCGGCCAGGCGATCCTTGCCCAGATAAACATAATCCATGAAAAAATCACCGTCCGGGGTGGACTCTCCGATGAGATTGCCGGAAAGATCATAGTGATAGAGAACGGTTTTATTGTCTGCTGATTTTTTGACCCGCTGGCCAAAGCTGTTGTAGGTGTATTCACCAAGGATTGCGGTGTCTTTTATGACCTGGATCAGCCGGTTTGTCTGATTATAAACAAAGCCGGTGGCGCCTTCAGGGGATCCTTTGGAGGTCATATTGCCGTTGTCGTCATAATCAAATTGCGTGGCGGCCAGGGGACCGGTAATGCTGGTCACTCGGTTGGTGTCGTTTACATAGGCATAGGTCTGGGTGTCGCTGCCAAGGGTCTGGCTGGTGCGGTTCCCGGTTTTGTCATAGGTATAGGCTGCGGTACCGAAGGCACCTGTTGCAGTGGTCACCCTTCCGGCCCGGTCATAGGCAAAGGTTTGGCTGCGGCCCGAATCCAGTTGATCGCTTATGCCGGTGATGCGACCGGCGGCGTCCGTTCCGTATGCCAGGTCCAGGAGACCCGAAGCTGTGATGGTTTTGGGTCTGTAATTAAGATCAAAGGTGGTGGCAATTGCCTGGTTGTTGCCCAGAGTGGCGGATGCCAAAGGCCCGAAAGGCAGATGACTTATGTTCTCGGCCAGCACCTGGGTGTTACCATCCTTTGTGGTGGTGACCCGGACCACGTACCCTGCGGTGTCATGTTCATAGGCGACGCTTCGTCCGTTGGGGTAAAGGATGCTAATGATATTCCCGGCATTGTCATAGGTGTAGGCCGTGGTAAAGGTGGTGGTGCCGGTTGTTTTTTCGAAAGAAGTTAAATTCCCTCTGGTATCATAGGCAAATGCATAGGATTCTGTCGGGTTACTGATGCCGGTCAACCGCCCCTTGCCGTTGATGCCCTGGTCATAAAGGAAAATCACATCCTGGCTGCTGTCGTTAAAAGACTTGCCGGTCAGACGTCCTGTCTCATCATATGCAAACTGGATGGTTGACCCGTCGTTCAGGGTCTGTGACATAAGGTTACCGGCTTCATTATAATAAAACCGAGTGGTACCGGTGTCCGGGGAAACGGTTTTCACCAGGCGGTTGGCATCGTCATAAGTATAAAGGGTTTCTTTGGCTTCGGGGTCTGTTACGCCGATCAGGTTGCCAGCAGTGTTGTAGGCATAAAGGGTGGTGGCGGTGATGTCGTCTGTCTGGCGTTCCTGTTTTGCTGTCAGCCGGTTCTGTGTGTCATAGCTGAATTTTGTCCAGGTATCCATGGGGTCGGTAACCTGGGTCAGGTTGCCGTGCTGGTATTTGAAAACCGTCTCAAGGGTGGCACTATTGTCCTGGTTTTTCTGCAACAGCTTCCAGGGTTTGCCCGGGGTAAGTTCCGGGTTAGTGGCCGGATCTCCATAGTCATATCCCTTATACAGGTTTTGGATCCCCTGGGCGGAATAGATGGATTCTTCGATCCGGTTGGCATTTTCATCATAGGCATAGTACAGGTATTCTCCGGCAGGATTCATGATCTTTTGCAAAAACCCTTTGGGAGTGTAGGCATAGGTCAGGGTTCTGCCCGCCCCGTCGGTCTGGCCGGATACACTTCCGGCCGAGGTATAGGTAAGGCTTGACACGACCCCGTTCCTTTCGGTCCGGGTCAGCCGGTTCTTGCCGTCATAGCTGAAAAGGGTCTGGACAGTGTTCTCGTCCACCGTGCGGATAAGGTTACCGGCCCCGTCGTATTCAAAGGTCTGGGTCCCCAGGATCGGCCGGGTAAGGGATAAAAGGTCTCCTGTTGTGGGATCATAGGCAAACAAGATGATATCCTGATCTCCGGGAAGCGGCCCGTCCACCGAAGTGACCTGGCCTTTGGCATTGTAGGTGTAGGCGGTGACGTGTTCAAAGGAGATAATCGCCCCTGCCTCGTCCAGGGTAACCCCTTGTTCAATATACCGGTAGATCCTGGCGGTGGGGGCTTGGTTGGGAGCTGTGGTATTGCCCGGCCCTGCCGGGTCATCATAATCCCAGATGGCAACATGGGTTCTGTCGGGATTACCGGTATCTGCCATACGGCTTTTTTGGGTGATGGACAAGGGGCTGGACAAAGTTGGATGATAAGTGGTGGTGATGATTTTTTCTTCCGGGGTGCCCTGGGAGAGGATGTGGGTTCCGGGATTGCCTTTGGCGTCATAATTTTGGAATTGATCCATGCGGCCGTTGGCAAACTCCCGTTCCGTGGGATAGCCTGTGGCAGCGTCAAAATTCGTCCGAATAATGCCGGAACTGCAAGAGTTGCAGTTGGATGCCCCGGTTTTGTCTGTTATTTTTTTGCGCCCAGCGATCTCCGTTATCCCGTATGTATTGGATATCCCGTAGGCATCGGTCACCACCACGTTATTTGGGTCAGCATAGTTGATGACAGCCCCTTTGCCTTCCCGGTTCACATTCTCCACAGCCCGGTCCTGGTCGTCATAGGCCCAGGTGGAGATGAGGTTACCTGCAAGGTCATATTTGGCAGTCATGTTGTGGGGATCATCGGGATCTTCATACCGGTATTCGAACCCGGAAGCAGGAGACCCGTTGTTGTCATCGGCGTAGGTGACCCGGATCAGATTGCCGCTGGTATCATACTCATAGGATACCCAGATGCCGTCAGGAATTGCCGGGGTAACAGGGCCTGAAATATAGGCGATTTTATTGTCCTGGTTGTAAGTAAACGAAAGGGACCGTCCTGATGCATTATCGGTAACGGTCTGAAGCATGCCGGCGGTATCGTACAACAGGATTTGGGTATTGTCTTTGGGGCCAGATATGGAAAGAAGGATGCCTGTGGCAGAATCAAATTCATAGGAAAAATTATTATGTTCCCATACATAGTTTCCGCCCGGGTCCACCATCACGGAAGAGGTTTCCAAAAATTCCCCTTCAAATACGCTGTCGTTGTCATAATCCTGGAAATAATATCCACGGCCGGTATTGTCCATGACCTTTATTCGGTTTTCGTTTCCGCCGACATTTTGATAAAGGGTAAATGAAAAACTGTGGGACCAGCCGTATCCCATTGGCCCATTGATGCTAGTTTGGCTATTATAGTGCCGTTCAAAGGAAAGCCCTCCGGCAAAGGGAGAACTGAACGACAAATCCGTTTGGGTTTCAAAATTATTCCCGTTGAACAAGTTGACCGGATTGCCGACCATGTTCTGCAGGCAGTTGTCTTTTTTGTTCCCGATGCCCAATTCTGTATCTTCCGGGGGCGCATAGTAAATTGTCATGGAATCACTGGCACTGCAGCCGCCCACGCTGCCGGTCACAAGAAAATGATTGTCCCCCTCCGCCAAGGTCACGGAAACGCCCTGGCTTTGGAAAAAATTTACAAGCCCGGTAAAGACGCCGCTGACGTTGAAAACAACGGTGCCATTCTGGTAAAGGGTTGCGCTGCCGTAATCACCTGGGTTGCCCGTTCCGCTCCCGGTTCCCGTGATGGTGATATTGGCACTGGAGCTGGTCGACCCCGGAGCCGGGGATATGAAGCTCAGGCTACAGGCCAATGCCGCATGAATCCAGCAAAACAACACAAGCCCGGCATAGATACCGGCCCGAATATAAGTTCCGGGGTTGATGGAAAATACGCCGCGATGATCGTGTGTACTCGAAAAAACTTTAATTTTCATGGATCGGACTCCTTTTAAAAAATAAACTTCTGGTGATCCGTTTTTTGAAATTTGCCCAGGATGGCAAACCACTCCTTGGAGGGGGAAGACAGTTGCCCTATGAATAAATTACACGCTTCTGATCTGATTCTGCTTAGAAATCTGTTCAGGGATAATGACCATCATGGGAAAGAATTACAGGAGCCCGTTCGCAGGTGAAAGGGGTCTATTTCCTCGAAAGAAGTTTGGGCATACATCTGGGATGTCATTGGCATTAAAAACGAGAAAATGCTTTGTACAAAATTTTTTAATAAACCGTTTTTTTTGTATTGATATTCAATTAAGAGCCCTCCGAAACTGTTAAATAAATGGCATGCGGATATCCATAACAGAATCAATTCCCTTGGTATTTGATTCAACCCCTTTTCAGGACAGGGGCCAAAAACGACAAGCTGATATGTGATAAGGAATATCAGTCTTGCAAGCGATAATTAACCCTACCCTTGGAAAAGATCAAAGTCAATCGGGGGAACCCTGATTTTTACAAAAAAATTGAAAAATCAGGGTTCCCCCGATTGATTTTTTTTTATTTTCCCGCTATGGCACTAGTATCTTCTTTCCCAACCGTGATCCCGGTAAAGGAAAAGGCGGAGCTATTTCTTTCTCCCGATTGTCCCGACCTTTTTGCCCTTTGTTGTTATGACTTCTTAAGATGCCCGGATCAAAAATCAAACGATTCGTCCGAAGAATCCTCCTTTCTGCTCTCCTGATTTCCAACCATAAAAGAAAAATAAACAAATACCTCAAACGCCAGATACCCATGCCCAGAAAACGTTGAATGAACGGCAAAGAATCCAGCAGGACCCATAATTGAAAGGAGGCGTCATCATGGTCAATATTCTCGTAAAAACAACAGAGGAAAAAGAGCGGACCCAGCGTTTAATCGATATGAAAGTGCCGGCATACAGGCAGGCTTACAGCGACAGGACTGCCTGGATTATGGCCTGCCTTTCAGAATTGGCTTACATTAAATTTAATCCTCTTTTCTCGAATCTTCAGCACAAACAGCTTTTTCTGGAAAACATAAACAAACTTGTGGATGCAAACAAACATGCCTCCCTTCTCAAGTTGATCGAACTTTTAGGGTATGACCATGACCAGGAAAAAAAGAAGCTTGAAGCAGAACTTGGTTTTTTAAAAATGAACCTTTGTGCAACATTTGACAGCAATGGAACCCAGGCGATTCTGGTGTCATGCGAATCGTTCATCGTTTTGTCTTTCAGGGGAACGGAAGCCACCAGCATAAAAGACATCAAAGCGGATGCAAAAGCGGTTTCCGTTAAATGTGAAACAAAGGGAAATGTTCATCAGGGATTCAAAAAAGCCTTTGAAGATGTTGGGTTTGATATTCAGGAAACACTGGATCAAGATGCGTTTCAATCGCTGCCGCTGTACATTACCGGGCACAGCCTGGGCGGGGCTCTTGCCACCGTTGCCGCCAAGTGGCTGTCCCATAAAGGCGGGATTGCTGCCTGCTACACCTTCGGAGCACCAAGGGTTGGTGACGATTATTGGATAGCGGATCTTAAGAGTCCGGTCTATCGACTGGTTAATGCTGCCGATTGTGTGACCATGTTGCCGCCGGGAACAGAAACAATTACCGTTATCAGCTGGATTGCTCAATATATTCCAGGGATCGGAAAATCCATCAGGTCTTTTCTGCTGTCCCGATTTGGCGGTTACCTCCACGGCGGTTATATGCGGTACCTCACAAATTGTCCCTGCGGACAATTTGATTCAGTGGAATTGCTGTATTCAGTGAGCCTTTTTTACAGAATAAAGGGGCTGATCTTTAAAAAATTGCCGTGGAAGGCATTCCTGTCCGATCACAGCATTGGCGTTTACAGAAAGAAACTGGAAATAATCGCCCACCGGCGAAATTGTTAAGCCTGACCCCGGGCCCGCGCGAATCCCCGGATCAAGGCGGTGACAATCAACAACGCTAAACCAATCCCAACAAAAGGAGAAAAAAATGACCCGACCCAAGACTATCATGGCTTGTTGGCTGGCAATGGTTCTGCTGGCTACCGGATGCAGCAGTAAAAACCTTCATTTCGGTACCTATACCGAATTTAATGTGGCCGGTGTTGAAGTGAAAAATACCGGCAATGTCGGGTTGAAAATCGGCTATGATCGCAGTGAAGTTGCATACGTTCCGGACAATGGCAAGAACGGATATTCTGTCCTTGGAACATTCGATAGTGATATAAAATTGTTCAGCGGCTATTATATCAATGAAATATTTGCCACCGGCGAGGCGGCCAATATAGCGGCCAGGGAATTGGCCAAAATTCCCGCACAAATGGAAATAGATTGCGATCAGGAGAATGGTGGCAAAAGAGCCAAACCCCTGCTTCTGTCAACCGGGACACGCTTCGGATTTCATACCCAATTTTCAACCTCAGAAGGAGGCGCAACGGCCACTCCTTTTGAAATTCTGCTGGGCTACAAGCGGGCAAACTATGCAATGGTGCCTGTCAATGAAGAGACAGACACTGTCCGTTCCATCTATGCGGATATTGTGATCGGTGAGGGGTCGCGGCGGGCGCGTGCCGCAAGAAAAACCGTTACGCCATCAGACGATTCCGAGACACTTCCTTTCAACCAGGGCATTATTATCAAACAGAGCATTGCAACCGGTTGCGCGGCACAATATCTTGCAAAAATTCCAGCTGTCCAGAAGCAATTGCTTCCCTTGAACAGCCTGAAAAGGTCAAATATCCTGGCCAAGGAAATTGAAACGGAAATAAACAGAATCAGCGCCGAAGAGGTTCTTTTTGAGAAAGCAAAACAAAAGCTTGTGGACCTGGCAAACGGGGCTCTGGAAAAGCAGGATATCAAAACATCGGATCAGTTCATCCAGGACATGGACAGAAGTTTGACAGACGAGGGGAAAAAGACACTTCTCAATTATTTAAAAACCCTTAAAAAGGAAGCATAACAATGGAATTCAAGTACCTTGTGGAAACCTACGACAAATCATTGTCTGAAATTGCCCAGGATCAGGAACGCATAGCCTTTGGTCTGGAATTGAGCAAGAAAGGCAAATTTGGATGGGAGCTGATCAACATCAAAGAGCTGCCCGGCGGGGCAGGACTTATTCTGATTTTTAAAGTTGAAACTGCACAGGCGTAAGTCGGGATCTGTTGCCAAAAAGGGTTCGGGTGTAATGACAATGAAAAAGAGTGTCATTCTGCGTGTGTGTATTGGGGCCTTTTTTGTCCTGTTCATCGGTTGCGGATGTTCTGTGCGCTATTGTGATTCAGAGGGTCACGATACCTTGATCGGCTTTCCACCAATGTTGAATGAGGTCGAAACCGCTGCCGGCTCCAATGAGCGGATTACCTGGCGGCGGATACGGCGAACGGGCGTCGGTCTGAATTTCAGCGCCCACTCTTTTGGTTTGCTGATGGGGTATGAGCATGTTTTTCTTGTCTGGGTCCAGGGGGACGGAAACTGGGAATTGTTTTATTCATCGGGAAAAGCCATGTCGATTACCGAATTAAGTTTATATCCTGGCGATCCCATGGAAAAAAAGTGATGACATTGTTAAGGAGGGCTGAGGAATGGAAATAAATTTTAAAAATGCGCTCAATCATGTGCTGGTTCATGAAGGGGGATGGGCCGATCATCCCAGGGACCCTGGGGGGGCTACGATGAGGGGGGTTACCCTGATTACCTATAGACGTCATTTTGGTGAACATAAAACAAAGGCAAACCTGAAGAATATATCGGATGAGGAACTGGAAAAAATCTATGACGCAGGATATTGGCGCAAGTGCCATTGTGATGATCTGCCGCTTGGTATTGACTATGCTGTCTTTGATGCGGCAGTGAATTCCGGGCCCGGGCGGGGTGCAAAATGGCTGCAGCGGTCGGTGGGAGCAGATCAGGACGGCAGTATCGGCCCTGAGACCCTTTCCCGTGTCAGTGACCATGATCCCATTAAGGTCATTGATCTTGTGTGCGATCATCGGCTCACTTTTCTGCGCAGTCTTTCAACCTGGTCTGACTTTGGAAAGGGCTGGGGCCTTCGGGTTGAAGGTGTCCGTTCTTCTGCAAGTTTTATGGCAGGCGGAAGGCCTTCACATACGGAAACAACAGGGCCTTCAATTGATTATGTTACGGTTAAAATCAACGCCAAGGGCCCCTGGGTCAAAAAACTCCAGGATGCGTTGGGAATCGAAGCAGATGGTAAATTCGGCAAAAAAACCGAGGCGGCACTCAAAGCATGGCAAAGGGAAAATGGACTGGAGCCTGACGGCATTGCCGGACGCAATACCTACCGGGCACTGGGGCTGATCGCCTGAAGGGGCAACAAGGAGGCCAATGAATTTCAGAGACTGGCTCGCGTCGAAACAGCAGGAATTAAAAACCCCGAAAGATTAAGCGCAACGGGATTCTATCCACAATTGCACATCCTTTAAAACCGTTTCGTGTTCGGGTTCATTAAATATTTCATGGTACAATGGGTCATAGATCTTGATGGCTTTATCCGCTGAGCCCACCAGATTGTAGAGTAGCTGGGCACCGTCGGGATCAACGATGGTATCGCAGCCTCCCTGGGAGATCAGTATGGGCAGGCGTATTTTTCCAGCATGGTCTGCAAGATGGACAATGGCCTTCATCAGCTCTGCGGCAAGGCGGGCGGTGATTTTTCCGGTATAAACCAGCGGGTCATTGGCATAGGCGGCTACCACCTTAGGATCCCGGCTTATGCCCTCGTAGTTCAATGGTGCAACCCCTGCCGTGGGCATGAGGACGGAAAGTATTTTTCCGGCCCAAATAGTGATTTGGGAAAGATGGTCCGGCAGTTTGACGCCGGGTCCGGAAAGAATGGCGCCGGACAAGTCCTTCTGATGTTCCAGCAGATAGGAGGCACCAATCAGCCCGCCCATGCTGTGGCCGACCAGAAATATCGGCTTTTGGGGCTGCCAGTCCCGGACACAATCAAAATATGTCTTGAGTGTTTTTGTGAAATCCTGGAATCGTTCCACATAAACCCTTTTGCCATCGGATTTGCCGTGTCCGATGTGATCGATCCCGTAAACGGCATAGCCGGCCGGAACAAAATGATTGACAAGGTTCATATATCGCCCGCTATGCTCCGCCAGTCCATGGACAACCAGGAGAACCGCCTTGATTTCATTTTCGGGCAACCAATATTGATAGTAAATATTGGTTGCCCGATTGCTTTTCAGGTATCCTTCCTGGTGTTTCATCTGCAGTCCTTTCCCTTTCTGAACCGGCAATTTCCGGTCAGACCGACGAACAAGGCAGCGCCTTTGCGTTCGGTCCTGGTTGATGGTTTTGCACGGGCTATTTTCAATGCAAATCTTTAGCAAGCTTTAGAACGCATGTAAAGGGATAATCTTTTGAATTTTTAGGCCATTCCGCCCCCATTCTGGCAAACAATCGGGCCGTTGCAGCACCGATTCCCGCCGACCCCCCGGTTATGACCGCCCGTTTTTCGTCCAGGGACAGTATTTCTTTTATTAATTTATCAATTTGTCTCATCCTTATGGTTTGATTTTAAGGATCTGGCAAGGTAGAATGCAGGGCGGATCTGTCAGATGTCCAAGGGTGCAGAAGGGGCATGACAGTTCATTTAAAAAAAACAAGCATGGTTTCCTGGGCGGCACCCTGGGATGCGATATCAGGGCAAAGAGGTAAGCGTTGAAAACCAAGAAAATGGGTGGTGAAGCAGACAGGGGAAAAAAGCTTCCCTGTTCTGACCCGGAGCAGAAGGGCGTGATTGTTGCCCACCACGGTGTTGCCGTGGAGATTCTGTTTGAATCCGGAGAGCGGCAGATGGTAAAGGTAAAACGGAGTTCAGGTCATGTGGTTGGTGACGATGTGGTCGTGGGCAATGGATTGCTGACCCGGTTGCCCCGCAGAACCAAACTTTGCCGAAAAGATTCCCGGGGCAGCATCCGGATTGTCGGCGCAAACCTGGATGTTCTGGGTGTGGTGGTCGCGTCGCTGCCCCTGCCCTCCTTCGGGTATGTTGACCAGGCGATTGTCGCAGCCAGGGAGGCGTCACTGGTTCCGGTACTGGTGGTCAACAAGTGCGATCGTGAGGATTCAGGCCCCTTTGTTGCCGAGCTTGTGACCTCCTATGGAAAAGTTGTGGATATTTTTCCGGTGAGCGCTGTCACAGGAGAGGGGCTTGATGCCTTGGAAGTGTTTCTGGGCAAGGGGTTCCGCAGTTTTTTCGTGGGTATCACAGGGGTGGGCAAAAGCAGTCTGCTCAATGCCATTTGCCCGGCACTGGACCTTCGGGTGGGAGAGCTCTATACAGCAGGCTCCAGGGGGTGCAACACCACGACGGTTTCCACCCTTCATTCACTTCCGGGCGGCGGGGAACTGGTGGATACCCCGGGTTTCAACGAATTCGGCCTGGTGGATATTTCGGCAGCGGATCTGGCGGGGTATTTTCCCGGGTTTGAACAGGCCATGGAGGGCGTCTGCCGTTTCCGGGATTGCAGGCATCGGACAGAACCAGGCTGCCGTGTTGCAGAACTGGTTCTGTCCGGCGATATTCCAAAAGAACGCTACACCACCTATCTTGAGATCCTCGACCAGCTCGAAGCCGGAGAGGCCAGATTCAAAACCCGGAGATAGGGGTATAGGGTCAGGCTTTCCTTATTGCATTTTTTGTATCCTCTTCTATTTGCCGTAATAAAATTCAGGCAGCCACAGAGCAATCTGGGGGAAGATCATGATAAGTGCCAGCCCAAAGCACATGAGCAGCACAAAGGGCACAATGGATTTGTAGATATCCACCAGCGTGATCTCCGGGGGCGCCATGGCCTTCATCAAAAACAGGTTGTAGCCGAAGGGGGGTGTCATATAGGCGATCTGGCAGGTGACTGTATACAGAACCCCGTACCAGATGGGGTTGAACCCCAGGCTGATGATCAAAGGGATATACAGGGGTGCCACAATGACCAGCATGGCCGTATCGTCCAGAAACATGCCCATGAGGATATAGGAAACCTGCATCATAATCAGCACTTCCCAGGGACCCAGGCCCCATTTTTCCAGAAACAGGATCTCAATGGCCTTGACCGCACCCAGGCCGTCGAAAACAGCCCCAAAACAAAGGGCTGCCAGGATGATCCACATGAACATGCACGAAACGTTCAGGGTCATGTGAAGGGTGTTGTCCATAACCTTGCGGGTGAGCCGTTTTTTGGCGATGGCGGCAATGGTGGCCGCAGCCGCGCCCACGGCAGAGCTTTCCACAAGGCTGGTAACCCCGATCATGAACAGTCCGGTCACAGAAAAAATAATGACCAGGGGCAGGATGCCGGCATACAGCAGCCGGAGTTTTTCCTTCCGGGGCATCTGGCGCTCTTCTTCGGCCAGAGGCGGTCCCAGTTCCGGATTGAGTTTGCACCGGATGGCAATATAGCCGCCGAACAAGACTGCCAGCAAAAGTCCCGGAAAAACACCGGCCAGCCACAGCTGACTTACCGGCTGCCGGGCAATCATGCCGTAGAGCACCAGAACGATGCTGGGCGGCACCATGATCCCCAAAGAACTGCCGGCCTGGATGACGCCTGTGACCATGATCTTGTCATACTTGCGCTTGAGCATTTCCGGCAGGGCAATACTGGTGCCGATGGCCATACCGGCCACACTCAGTCCGTTCATGGCGGAGATGGCCACCATGAGAACAATGGTTCCCAGGGCAAGACCGCCGGGCAAAGGCCCCATCCACACATGGAACATGCGGTACAAATCTCCGGCAATTCCCGACTCGGACAGCATATACCCCATATAGATGAACAGGGGCAGGGTGAGCAAAGGATACCAGTTCAAAAGACCGATGCTGGCATTGAACGGCATTTCTCCCGCACCTGTGCCGCCCCATAGGAGGAGGGCGGAAACAGCCGCAACAAACCCGACCGCTCCAAACACACGCTGGCCGGTCACAAGCATGAGCATCAACGTGGAGAACATTAACAACGCAATATATTCATTACTCATACCAGTTCTTTTCCTCTCGCCTTTGCCAGGTCTTTAAAGAAAACAGCAACAGCCTGCAGCAACATTAATATGATTCCGATTACCATAATGATTTTGATGGGCGCCATGGGCGGTCCCCAGCTCGAATAATTTCTCTGGCCGTATTCCAGGGAATACAGGGTGCTGGAAATGCCGCCGTACAAAAGAACCGCCAGGTAGAAAATCAAAAAGCCCGAGGTCAGAACATCCACCATGGCCCGTTTTCTTTCCGACCAGCGCTCGTAGAGCACATCCATGCGCACATGGGCCTGAAGCTGCATGGAATAGCCGCCGCCGAGCAGGTAATAGGCCGCCATCGTGAACTGAGCCATTTCCATTGTCCAGTCAAAGGGAACATTGAAAAATGTCCTGGAAATTGATGAAAACAAAAGAATGCCCATCATCACGAAAACCAGATACAGCGCAAGCTTACCGACCCGCCGGTTTACTGCGTCAACACATCTTACATAGGTTTTTATTGCATTGGGCATAAAAACTTCCTTTGTGTTCTTGTCAATTTGGGTTGCGTTTTAAACGGGGCACTGCCTTTTGGGACAGGGTTGCTTCCAAAAGGCAGTGTTTTTTATAAAAAGGTTAATACCGGTAGGGAGCGCCTGCTTCCCGCATGGTTTTGGAGTATTCCTTCAGGATGGCAACAACCTTGGCGCTTCTTTCGCTTTTGGCGGCAATCTCGTCCCAGTACTTGAGGGCTTCGTCTTCCACTGTTTTCCATTCTGCTTCGGGAATGGTGGTCAGCTCCAGTTTTCCGCCCTTTGTTCTGTAGTGGGCTTCTCCCCACCAATACCAGTATTGTCTGTGATAATGGGAAGAGTCCATGGCCAGCTGGAACAAGGTTTTCAAATGTTCGGGCAGGGCATTCCATTTTTCGGAATTGGCAAAATAAGACCCTGCCCAGGCACCGGAAATATTGTTGGTCAGATAGTATTTGTTGACGTTGGCCCACCCCACGGTATAGGCCTCGGTAATGCCGGACCAGGCGATGCCGTCCAGTTCTTTGGTCTGCATGGCCACTTCAACATCTTCCCAGGGCAGGGTCACCGGAATTACACCAAATTTTTTCAAAAACCTGCCGCCCGTGGGGAAGGTAAACACCCGTTTGCCCTTGAGGTCTTCAATGCTTCTGATGGGCTCCTGGGTGGTGAAGTTACACGGATCCCAGGACCCGCAGCCAAGCCAGGTGACATTATCAACTTCCGAATAGGCTTCCTGCCAGATTTCGTTGAGCCCGTAGTGGTGGAAAAGTGCGGGCACATCCAGGGAATAGCGGGAGGCAAAGGGAAAATAGGCCCCGAAGACAGAAACATCCACAGGGGCGCCGATGGAATCTTCATCACTCTGGACCGCATCAATGGTTCCCCGCTGCATGGCCCGGAACAATTCGCCCGTGGGCACCAGCTGGTCTGCATTGTACAGCTCTATGACCATGTCGCCGTTGGCGGCTTTGTTAAAGGCATCGATGGAGGGTTTGCACACATGGGCTGCCAGGGATGCGCCAGCATAGGTCTGCATGCGCCATTTGATGGGGGTTTTCTTGCCCGCAATGACCGAAGGGGCTGCCATGGCGGTTGCAGCAACTGCTGCGGCCGCTCCTGTTCCAACTTTTTTGATAAACTCGCGTCGTTTCATTCTGCTTAAGTTCCTTTGCTGATGTTTTGTTGACATTTAACCAAGTCAATATTCTTGGGTGAATGTTCCAAATATCCTGAACTACCTTTATAACCGCATTATGAACCTGCCAAGATAGGACCCGTGGGGTCCTATCTTGGCAGGGATGTTTATACAAGCATTTTTCTGAGCAATGCCTTTACAATCTGTACCTTGAATGCATTTTTGGCCAGGGGCTTAACGGCTTTCACCGCGATATCTCCTGCGGCCACAGCTGTTTTGTCGCTGGTGCTTTTGCCTTCAAGAAAGGCTTCAACTGCCGGGACCCGCAATGGAATGGGCGCTACGGCACCCAGCACAATATTGGCATCTTTAATTTTCTTGCCGTCCAGGTTAAACGAGTAGGCAAGGCTCACAATGGGAAAATCAATGGCATTCCGTATTCTGAATTTCTGATAGCCTTGTCTGTTGGTTTTTGCGGGTGCCGGGATCTGGATTTCCTCCACCAGTTCATCAGGGTCCAGAACCGTGCATTTCATGATGTCTGCTGCAAAAAAATCATCGGCATTCAGGGTTCTCTTGGTGGTTTTGATCTTAGCCCCCAGGGCCATGAGGGCCGGTGCCATGTCCGAGGCATTCACCGCAATACACCCGCAGTTTACGCACCGGGCAGCTTCTGCCCGAATATCGTCCGGGCCTTGTATGGTAACGGTTCGCGAGCATTTTTCATGGCTGTCACACTGCACCTCAAGGGATTGACCCATGGGCATGCTGGTTTTAGGTGTGATCCCCGCAATGGAGAAGGCTGTTTTACGCCCGGCAGCAACAGCATGGATCACAGATGCCGGGCCGCTGACGATGTCACCACCGGCATAGACGCCCTTCATGTTGGTGGCCTGGGTCTTTTCATCAATGACAATCCAGCCGCGGTTGTTTTCTATCTGATCCTTGGCATAGGCAATATCCGTTGACTGACCGATGGCCAGGATGATCTGGTCGGCTTCAATGGTCTGTTTAGCGGATTTGTCAAACTTTGGATTGAACTGACCCTTTTCATCAAACACCGATGTACAGGAAACAATTTCCATCCCGGTCAGACTGCCCTTTTTTTCCAGAATTTTATGGGGACCAAAGGAGGGCAGGATGGTGACGCCTTCATGGAGCGCTTCTGCGATCTCTTCTTCAAAGGCCGGCATGGTGTCCCGGGACTCCAGACAGACCATGGTGACCTTTTGGGCACCCATACGCTTGGCCGTGACGGCCACATCAACGGCCACATTTCCGCCGCCGACCACCAGAACCTGTTTGCCGATGGCAGGTTTTTTGCCCAGTCCTATTCCGGCCAGAAAATCAATGCCCGATGTGAGCAGTTCGGCTTTTTTCATGGGAAGGCTTCTTTCTCCCCAGGCGCCGGAGGCCAGAAACACGCTGGTAAATTTTTTGCAAAGATCCTTGAGGGTGGTTCCCTTTTCTCCCACCGGGGTATTGAACTTAAATTCAATGCCCATTGCCTTAAAAGCCTCGATCTGGCGCTGCACCACATCTTTGGCAAGACGGTCGGCCGGGATGCCGTAGGTGAGCATGCCGCCGGCTTCGGGCATTTTGTCGTAGACCGTGACCTGGTACCCGGCTTTCCGAAGATAATAGGCCGCCGATAGACCGGCAGGTCCGGCCCCCACAATGGCCACACTCTTCTTGAGCTGCTTTGCCGGCGGCGCCAGCAGTTCGGCTGCGTTGTCAAGGATATAGTCCCCCACCACCCGTTCAACATTCCGGATGGAAACCGCTTCGTCAAACTCCGAACGATTGCATTTGGACTCGCACAGGTGCGGGCAGATGCGTCCGGTAATGGAGGGAATGGGGTTGTTGGCAAGGATGATCAGGGCTGCGCTGCGCAGGTCCCCCTTGCGGACATAGTCCATATAGGCCGGGATTTCAATGCTGCCGGGGCAGATTTCCGAGCAGGCGGGTTGTGCCACCCGCACGCTGCCGAAAATCGAATGATACCGGTTCTCGCCAAGAAGTGCACCGCACTTGGTGCCGCCTTTTCTCAGGCAATGGAAGATATCATCCGGCGCCCGATAATACCAGCATCTGGGCTCCTGGCAGATATTGCCGCCAAGGGTGCCCATGTTTCGAAGCTGGGGAGAGGCCACGGATTTGGCGGCCTGCGCCAATAGGGCATACTGGTCTTTGACGGTCTGGTTTGTACAAATGTCGGTGAGGGTGGCAAGGGCGCCGATGCGAAGCCCCTTTTTGCCTGCCTTCACATAGGCCAGGTTTGGAATGGTCTTGAGATCGACCACAACCTCGGGAGAGGTTGTATGGATTTTGTCCTTGAGGACACCCATCAAGTCAGTGCCGCCTGCAATGGCAACCGCTGTTCCACCGCTTTTTGACAGAATGTCCGTGGCTTCCGCAAGGGACAAGGCTGATATGTGTTTGAAGTTTCTAAGCGTCATCTTTTTCTCCTTAAACCTTTCCCAGGGCCCGGAGCACTTTCTCGGGCTTTATCGGAATATCATTAATTCTGACACCGATGGCATTGTAAATTGCGTTCATGATGGCCCGCGGTGTGCAGGTCAGGGTGCCTTCGCCGATTCCGCATGCGCCGTATTCCCCGGCACCTTGCCAGATTTCAAGAAGGATGGGGTCAATGTCCGGCATGTCCGCCATGGTGGGAATTTTGTAATCAATAAAGTTAAAATTCAGGGGGACACCCGTTACCTCGTCATAGATGATTTCTTCGGTCAGGGTTTCACCCAGCCCCATGACCTGTCCGCCCACCTGCTGGGCTTCTGCGCCCGAGGCAAACATGACCGTTCCACAGTCATTGATGACCACCAGGTGCAGCACATCCACCTTTCCGGTGTCCGTATCCACTTCCACTTCGGCAAAATTGGCAAAATAGGGAACCCCTGTTTTTTCCGCATTGACCAATCGGTTCCGGGTGACCACGATGGGTACCAGGTCGCCCTGGAACAACAAGTCTTTCAGGCTGATGCCCTGGTCCGGTTTTTTCCGGACAAAAATACGGCCGTCAACAATGTCCATATCCTTTGGCTTGGCCTTGAGAACAGGCTCTGCCCTTTCAAGCACCTCCCGTCTGATTTCTTCCACCACTGTGGCGATCACTTCGGACTGGAGATAGGACACGGCACTATCGGTCTGCACACAGTCTTTCAGGCTGGTATCGGTGTTGACCACATGGTTCCAATGGATTTTTTCAGGGGTGACCCCCAGAAAACTTAAAGACTCGGCGCATCCCAGAACGTTGCAGGTGTTTGAGCCGGTTCCGGTTTCAACGGTGGGAGCATCCAGAATCACAGTGCCGTCGGGGTTCAGGGTGATGGAAATGGGAATCCGGCCCCTTCGGACTTCCTGCCATTCCGCATGCCATGCCGGATGCAGGGAAAAGCCCACCCCGCGTTTCTTGGTTTTTTCAAAGAAGGGCCCCTGGCCGGGTTTGTTCCGTTTTTTGCTCCAGCCTATTTTTTGGGCACCAATCTTAAGCACTTGTGTCAAACTCTTGTCCGGAAGGGTTTCCCATTCGTGGCCGAAATTTTTGATGCACAGATCAATGGGGTCCATGTCCAGTCGTTCGGCCAGCAGGTCCACCATGTGTCCGAAAATCAGGTTGAACTGGGAATTACCAACCCCCCGCATCATACAGGCCGGCAGTTTGTTGGTATAAACCGCATAGGATTCCAGTTTTACATTGGGGATATGGGCAAAAGAGACTTCCGAAATCTCCATGGGGGCAAATTTCAGGGCAAAAATAGAATGATCCGCATAGGCGCCGGTGTTGCCGATGGATTTAAAGTACAAAGAGGTAATCGTACCGTCTTTTTTTGCGCCCACCTTTCCATAGTAGATGGAGGGCTGGCGGGAGTCATGGAAACTTTCCCGGCGGGTATGTTTAAACTTTACAGGCCGGCCTGTTTTTTTGGAAAGAATGGCGGTGAAAAGGAAAAACGGCTGCTCACCGGTGTCTCCCCGGCCAAACTGACCGCCGACATAGGAACTGATCACGGCCACCTTGTGCAGGGGCAGATCGAGCATCTGGCTGATGTGCATGCGGGTCTGGTCCGCTTCAAAGGAATTGGAGTAGAGGGTGAATTTTTCATCCGTCCAGTCCACAAGGCAGCACCAATTGTCAAGGGAGGCCTGGGTGGCGTTGTGATGGACGGAAGTGCCGTCGACGATCACCTCGGCTTTGGCAAAATCGGCGTCCACATCGCCTTTGTTCAGGAACACATCATCCCCCCCCATTTTTTCCGGGGGCAGCACATTGTTCGGGGTCATCTCCGGATGAACCAGGGGTGCACCCGGCTTCATGGCTTCCAGGGGATCAAGGACAAAGGGAAGGACCTCCCATTGGACATCGATCAGGCGGATGGCTTCATCGGCAATCGCTTCGCTCTCAGCGGCCACCACAGCACCCACTTCATCGGTCACCCAGCAGGCATAGTCTCCCAATACCCGCCGGTCATTAAACTGGTTCCACATTTTCCCGTCATAGGATACCGTGTCCACGCCATCGGTCCATCCCGCATTGGTGGGGCGGAGGGAGGTAAATTCCGGATCCTTGTAGGTCATTACAGAAATCACGCCGGCAAGCTTTTGGGCCCGGCTCACGTCAATGGTCTTGATGCGGGCATGGGCATGGGGGCTGCGCAATACCTTGGCATACAGCATGCCGGGAAAGCGTTTGGCCAGGGTGATATCATCGACATATTCGACTTTTCCCCGGGCTTTTTCCCAGGCATCAATTTTGGGCCGATAGCCGCCGACAAATTTGCGATTCGAGTTCGGCCGCGGTGTGAAGGGCTGTTTCATGACACGTCTCCTTTTCTCGCAATTTTTTCCGAAGCATGGGTTACGGCCTGGGCAATACCGGCATAGCATCCGCAGCGACAGATGTGCCCGGAAAGGGCTTCCTTTACCTCTGCCATGGTGGGAATGGGATTCTCATTGAGCAGGGCTTTGGTACTCATCACAAATCCGGGTGTACAGATCCCGCACTGGAGGGCCGTGCCATACCCGGGTTCGCATTGTTCGGCAAAGGCTTCCACAACAGGGTCATTTTTCTCAAGCCCTTCGATGGTGAGTATCTCGTGGCCGTTGGCCGCAACCGCCAGCATCATGCACGACAATATGGCTTTGCCATCCAGGATCACGGTGCAGGCACCGCAGCCCCCTTCGTCGCATGAAACCTTCAGTCCGGTATAACCCAGTTTTTCCCTTAACAGATAAGAGAGGGTCATGGTTGGTGTGATGTCGCGCTCCGGTTCAAAATTATGCCAGCACCCATTGATCTTGATCTTTATGTGGGATGAAGGCTTGGCAACGGTTTTTTTGGTACCTTTAGATGATGTAGGCATTGCTCGTCCCCTTGGTTAATCTATGATAAAAACTATGCTTAAAATACAATCAGGTTTATTAGCTTCATTTTCGTTTGTCAATACAAAATTACCTATTTCCGCAGAAAGCAGAATTATAAATTGTTTTTTGTACAGAAAAGCACAAAAAAACTGAAACAAAAGCCAAAGTGCACGTTCTGGCAAAAAAACAATTTACCAATATCAAAAAAAGATCAAATCAATTTTTGGATCCAGTCCTTTTTAATATCCACGGAATCTATACACTGTTTTTGTTCATTTTTCCAGCAGGAAGCGAAGTGATATTATAAAACAAAATCAAGATTTAAAATTGCATTGTTGATATTTTGAACGTCTCCTAGCAATTATAATTAGGATAATTATTGACCTCTATATGATTTTCTTATGATATGAAAAAGAGTTACTAAACTCAATTTTCGGACTTTGGCTTTGGAGGAATGGGTAAGGCTTTGGAGGATCATGACTGTTCATTCGGTTGGTGCACAAATTCATCCTCCATTCAGCCCTTCTGAGCTTTCCCGGAGGATGAACCTATACTATTTTACGCCGGACCGGCAGAACCTATCCTGGTTCTCCACCAGAGGTGGCGGATTTAAGTCGGAACTCAAATTATGACTGAATAGGGGTAATTACAATATTGACTCTGCGGTTCATTGCATCACTAGAAGAAATCGGCTGGGATTCACCATAACCAACGACTTCCATTCTCGAAGGGTCCACCCCCCTCTGGGTAAGGGCGTTGGCGACAGATTGTGCCCGCCTCTGGGAGAGCGCTTGGTTATAGACTTCTGACCCTTGTGCGTCTGTATGACCCTCAACTCTGATTCTGGTCTGAGGATAATCCCTTAAGACACCTGAGACTCTGTCCATCTCTGAATAGGCACCTGCTTTTAACACGTCTGAATTGGAATCAAAAAACTGGTTTGACTGAAAAGAGGCTGTAAGAACATTTTCGGTTCTTGTTACAGTGATATTTTCAGATTCAACCACCACGTTTCTAAGGGCAGTCTCCTGTTTGGCCATGTATGCGCCTATCTGATTGCCTGCAACACCACCAATCGCAGCACCGATACCAGCACCAATAAGGGTGCCTTTGGTATCTTTGCCAATGACCTGACCGAGTACTGCTCCGACACCAGCTCCAACAAGAGCACCTTGTCCGGTTTTGACCTGTTGATTGGAAGCTCCTGCGCAGGAGATTATAAAGAGACATAGCACTCCCATAATTACCAAATGATTTTTTTTCATTTTAAAAACTCCTTAAGTATAATAAAAATTAAAACGTATAAAAGCAGCAGATCCTGTTGCTTATCCCGCCGCCGTACCCAGCCTGTAAAATTTAAATACGATTGAAAACTCCTTTCAGCTTTGGGATAGAGCCTTGGGAACTTAAATGGTAAAAAGCCCATCCGTTTATCCGGATACACTCCGGGTTGGATGACGGATTCCAGGTGTCAGGCAGGAAGTTCTATTCTGCTGTCTCTTGCTTAACTATAGGCTTTATATTCAAGTTGTATGCCAGGCCTTGGACCCTCGGCAAAGCATAACCCATCCGTCTGTACAGGATGGCCAACCCTTCAGGTAATCCTTCAAAAAAGGCAACATATGACCGATGGTTACATATGACCCATTGCCCGGTCTCTCTTGGTTGTTGTTTTGAGTTCTCTATGCGATGGGATTGGTTGTTTCCTCTGATTCCGGCCCTAAATGATAGGAACTTATTTTTTGTCAACAAATATAGGGAGAGAACAGAAAAAGGATATCCACCTGAATTCAAAGAGGAAGCGGTTAAATTGATCACAGAACAGGAAGCGAAGTGTTTGCCCAAGAAAGAGGATACATATGGGGGGCATATGAACTAAGGAAAGTGAACTTTAGCCGGGATTATCCGGGATTTGGTGGGCTCAAAATCAAATGAATTAAGGGGTTTGTTTTTTTTTCCATAATCGAACTATAAAAAGTAAAAACTACTGGGAATAGTCCAGGGTATTTTTTAATTTATGAAAAGGGTTGGCTATAGCCAGAAATCAACTCCTGGCTCTCATAATTTTTATATATTATAAAAATTACAGTGCAAGATTGCTTTGTAACAATGGTTGAGGCTCATATAGTGGAATCAAAATTTAAAAACTGAAAAATATTTATATACCACATATTGGGGTTCCCAAATTTTGTCT
>VMSR01000002.1 GCA_013792075.1 Desulfobacula sp. | reverse complement strand
TGGTAATGAATCATATCAATAGTGGATGCTTTCGGAGGAATGGATATAATGGAGGAACGGTACAGTCCTGGTGCTGTTGAGCCAAAATGGCAGGAATATTGGAAGAAAAATGAGCTCTTCAAGGTGGCTGAAGATCCCACAAAGGAAAAATACTATCTGTTAGAAATGTTTCCCTATCCGTCGGGGAAAATTCATATCGGACATGTCCGAAATTACACCATCGGGGATGTGGTGGTACGGTACAAACGGATGAAGGGATTTAATGTCATCCATCCCATGGGGTGGGATGCCTTTGGCATGCCGGCTGAAAATGCTGCCATTGATAACAACACCCATCCGGCCGCCTGGACCTATGCCAATATTTCGGCCATGCGGGCCCAGCTTAAAAAAATGGGGTTCTCCTATGACTGGGATCGTGAAATTGCCACCTGCAGGCCGGAATATTACCGCTGGGAGCAATGGCTGTTTCTGAAAATGCTGGAAAAAGGCATGGCCTACCGCAAGGAATCCTTTGTCAACTGGTGTGAAAAATGTCAGACCGTTCTTGCCAACGAACAGGTGGAGCAGGACAAATGCTGGCGATGTTCCCAGGTGGTTCAGCAAAAAAAGCTCTGGCAGTGGTTTTTCCGGATTACCGATTATGCAGAAGACCTGTTGGTCCATTGTGATCAATTGCCCGGCTGGCCGGACAAGGTTACGGTGATGCAGAAAAACTGGATCGGGAAAAGCATAGGGTCTGAACTCAAATTTCAAATTGACGGCGTTGGTGAAGACCTTGAAGTCTTTACCACTCGGCCTGACACCATTTTCGGGGCAACCTTCATGTGTCTGGCACCGGAACATCCTTTGGTGGAGACATTGTCCAGGGGGACCGATCAGCAGGCTGCGGTTGATGCCTTTGTTCAAAAGGTTTCCAGCCAGGAACGGTCTGCAGACGGGATTGAAAAATATGAAAAAGAGGGGGTCTTTATAGGCGCCCATTGTATCAATCCTGCAACCGGAGAAAAAATTCCCATTTATACCGCCAATTTTGTCTTGATGGGATATGGAACTGGTGCCATCATGTCGGTCCCTGCCGGGGATCAGAGGGATTTTGATTTTGCCCGCAAATACGGTCTTGATATCCGGGTGGTGGTCCAGCCGGAAGGGCAAAACCTGGATGGCGCAACGATGGAAGAGGCCTATACCGGATCCGGGGTGATGGTGAATTCCGGCCAGTTTGACGGCATGGACAGCCAGGCTGCCATGGAGGTGATGACAGATTGGCTGGAAGAAAAAGGCTGCGGGAAAAAGGCCATTTCCTATCGGCTCAGGGATTGGGGTATCTCCAGACAGCGGTATTGGGGAACGCCCATCCCGGTGATTCACTGCCCTTCCTGCGGGGTTGTGCCGGTACCTGAAGAAGATCTTCCCATTCGGCTTCCCGAAGAGGCCAACCTTTTGGCAAAAGGAGGGTCTCCGCTTCCTTTTCTGGATTATTTTTCCAAAGCAACCTGTCCTTCCTGCGGCAGAAAGGATGCCAAAAGAGACACCGATACCATGGATACCTTTGTGGAATCTTCCTGGTATTATCTGCGGTATTGCTCCCCCCGGTATGAAGGCGGTATGTTTGATCCTGCGGCAGTTCAATACTGGGCACCGGTGGACCAATACATCGGCGGGGTTGAGCATGCCGTACTGCATCTTTTGTATTCCAGATATTTCATGCGGGTTTTGAATACCCTTGGCCTGATCGATTTTAAAGAGCCCTTTACCCGTCTGCTCACCCAGGGGATGGTGTGTAAGGAAACCATGACCTGTCCCGAGCACGGGTTTTTGTTTCCCGAAGAAGCAGAAAAGCAGGACAATGAGGCCCTTGCCTGCACCCGCTGCGGCAGTGAAGTTGAAGTCGGCCGGGTGATCAAGATGTCCAAATCCAAGAAAAATGTGGTGGACCCCAATGAGCTTCTTGAACGATACGGAGCAGATGTAACCCGTCTCTTTTGTCTGTTTGCGGCCCCCCCGGAACGGGATCTTGAATGGAGCGAAGACGGCGTGGAAGGCAGTAACCGGTTTGTCAACCGGGTCTGGCGTCTTGCCATTGAATGTATGGACAAAATTGATGCCGGCGCCATTGCCCCCTTCAAAGGGGCGGCCTCAGATCTGGAGTCCCAGGACGCAAAAGAGCTGTATATCAAAGCCAACCAGACCATTAAAAAGGTTACCGATGATATTGACAAAAGCTTTCATTTCAATACAGCCATTTCCGCCGTCATGGAGCTTGTAAACGCCATGTACGTTGTGGAGATCGACACGGCTGACCGGGAGATGAAATCGGTTCTTCTTTTTAGCCTTGAAAACATTTTGCTGCTCTTAAGTCCCATCATTCCCCATTTTTGTGAGGAATTGTTTGAACGAATGGGCAACAAGGGGTCTATCCTGGAGCATGCCTGGCCGGACTTTCGCACGGATTCCCTTGAGACCGATGAAGTGCTGGTTGTGGTACAGGTAAATGGAAAGCTTCGGGCAAAATTTACCATTGGAGCCCAGGTGGAAGAGGCGGAGATTAAGGAAATTGCCATGGCTGATGAACGTGTGCAAAAGTATTTACAGGAAAAACCGGTCAAAAAAATCATTGTGATCCGGAAAAAACAAACCCTTGTTAATATAGTGGTGTGATATGAAACGAATTGAATTTTTTATACTGGCGGGTATGGTCTTCCTGGGTGCCTGTGGGTATCACCTTGAAGGCGGCGGATATGTCAATAAGGATATCACCCGTCTGTCAGTGGCGGTTTTTGAGAATAGAACTTCGGAAACCCGTGCCGGCATAAGCTTTACAAACCAGTTGATCCGGGAGATTCAGCAGAAGACGGATACCATAGTGGTGGATTCAGGCAAGGCAAGTCGTAAGATTGTGGGAACGGTGAACAGCATCACGTTTTCCGCTCTGGCCAGAACAAGCACGGAAAAGGTTGTGGAACGGCAGGTGACAGCCTTGGTGGATGTGCAATTGGTCGGGTCTGATGGAAAAATCATCTGGTCTGTGAAGAATCTGTCCGCCAGTGAATCCTATACGGTTGCAAGCGATACGGTCAATGATGAAGCCAATAAGCGCGTGGCCGTCGATAAGATTGCCCAGCGATGTTCCGAGCGAATCGTCAGTCAGATGATGGCCAATTTTTAGAAGAATAAAATAATAAAGACAGGAGTTACGCAGCCGATTTCACAGCTGGGATAATTCCTGTCTTACTATATGCAGCAGACATGGGTAAAAAACGCGTGTGTTAAGCAGTCACGAGTTTGAAAAGTCTTGAAATTTTTCTGGAAGCAGTTTTTTTATGAATAATGCCTTTTTTTGCGGCTTTGTGTATTGCAGACTGTGTCTGTTTCATCAATTCATCTTTGGTGTCAGCACCAGTTTCCTGGGCGGCACGCAGACTTTTTTCCAGGTTTTTAAGAGTTGTTTTTGCAGATCTATTTCTCATCCGTCTTACCTGACTCTGTTTCGCCCGTTTCTTTGCAGATTTATGGTTAGCCAACTTGGTCTAGCTCCTTGTGTTAGTGAATTAAAGATAAAATCAAGCCATATTTCAAAAACGACAACATATATTTAAATTTGATTTTTGTCAAGGAAAAATTGTGAGATCGATATTTCAAAACGCTGCATCCGTGAGCGTTTTAACCTTTGCCAGCCGAATCCTTGGGGTGTTCAGGGATGCGCTGATTGCCATGATCTTTGGTACCTCTGCCCAGAGTGATGCTTTCTTTGTTGCGTTCAGGCCCTTTGACCTGCTCAGAAAGATGTTTTCCGACGGCATCCTGAGCATTTCTTTTGTGCCTGTTTTTTCACGGTACCTGGAAAATAAAAAAAAAGACCAGGCAATTGCCATGTTTTTATCTGCATTGTTTCTCCTGTCTGTGGGAGGGGTTCTGGTGGTGGTGGTTGGGATAATTTTTGCCCCTGTTCTGGTAAAAATTATCGCTCCAGGGTTTGTGACGGGGTCTTATGCCCACGGCCTCACCATTATTTTATTGAAAATAATGCTGCCCTATCTTGTGACCATTCTGGTTATTGCCCTTTGCATGGGCCTGCTCAATTCCCTTGGAAATTTCAGTGTTCCTGCTGCAACCCCAATTGTGTTGAACCTTGTGGTGATTCTGGTCGCATTTTTTTTCTCCTCTTATTTTGATCCGCCGGTCCTGGGACTTGCCCTGGGGGTTACCCTTGGCGGAATTGCCCAATTGGCTTTGCAGATTCCATTTCTCATCCGCCATGGGATGATCGATCTTTCCTGTTTTACATGGCTCCATCCGGGGGTGGTCAGGATTGGGAAAACAATGATCCCCTGCATGGTGGGGGCGGCTTCCTATCAAATCAATATCATGGTTGCCGGTTTTTTTGCCTCCCAGCTCAGCCAGGGCAGTGTTTCCTTTCTTTATTATGCCGACAGATTGGTGCAATTTCCCCTGGCATTGTTTGCTGTTTCCTTTTCAACGGTTTTTTTGCCCTCCCTGTCCCGGAGGGCTGCGCTGGGGAAAAGAGATGAGGTTTCAGCAATATTTACAAAGGGGGCCATGCTGGTATTTTTTGTCACCATCCCGGCCATGGCAGGGATGATGGCATTGGACGTCCCCATTGTTCGGTTTTTGTTCAAACAGGGAGCATTTGATGCAGCAGCTGTCCGCTATACCGCTGAGTGCCTTTTTTACCTGGTCCTTGGATTATGGGCCCACACCGGGACCCGGCTTTTTGTGACCCTGCATTTTTCCCTGTCCTCTGTCAGACTTCCCTTTGTTGCCGGACTGATTTCCATTGTTCTTAATTTTTGTCTCTCCTGGCTTTTGATGGGGATAATGGGGTTTAAAGGCCTTGCATTGTCCGTTTCAATCGCTTCCATGGCCGGCTTTGGCGTGTTGTTCATCTACTCTGCCGGAACCCTGTCCAGAAAGCCTCTGATTGTTTCCGCTTGCAGAGCTCTTTTTTTATCTGTTATAATGTTTTTTCTTGTTCGCTGGGCTGCTGGATTGATCTTAACGGAAGAATCCGGTAAATGGGTGCTTGGGGCCGGATTACTTGCCTGCATTCTTTTGGGTGTGGTTTTCTTTTTATTGGCGGGTATCCTTACCGCAAGTCCTGAAATTAAAATGATAAAAAAAATATTAAACAAAGAACAAAGCCAATGACCATATTTGAAAAAGCAGGATTTTACGTGGGTATCCTGTTGACCCTGGTGTTGCTGCTCCTGATTTTTTTTTCAAAAAACGGGATCATGGAGTATGGCAACCTGAAAAAACAAGAAGCAGAAATTGCCGTACAGGCAGCCCAGACGGAAAAGGAAAACCGGAAAATTGAAAAAGAAATCAATAGTTTGAAACATGATATGAACTATATTAAACACCTGGCCAAACATGAACATGAAATGGCAGAGCCAGATGAGCTTATTTTTAAGAATGCCTCTGAGAGAAAGGACACCAAACCATGAGTCAGGAATTTAACACCCTGGAACTTGCCAGAATTTATGAAGCCCAGGGGTATCTTCAGGATGCCTTTGAAATGTACCAGGCCCTTGCAGAGGAGAGCCGGGAAAAGGATAGCCGGGAAAAGGTTCCTGAAATAAATGCCGGACTGCACCGGATGGAAGCTGCCCTACAAAGACAGGGAAATCCGCCTGCAAACGCCCTTGAATCAGTGGAAAGCCCTCTGCCGGGAGGAAAAACGGCGCATCTTCTGGAACAATGGCTCATGCTCATGGTGTTGCAAAAAAGAGTTGCCCTGGTGCAATCAACCAAATCACAGTTCAGGGGCCATGCCGGCTGAAGCAATGATAAAAAAAGATTATTACGGGGTTCTTATTCTGATGGTCATTGCCATTGTCCTTTCATTGGGAGTGAACCATTTTTCTTCTTCAGGCATTGCATTGATAGGCCAGTGGGACGGGGAAAAGGGTGTGGTCACGGCAAAATCCAAACAGGATACCGTGGATAGCGAGATTGAGATCAACAATCCTTTGCGGGTCCGGCAGATGATCAGCAACAGGGAGGTTGTTGTTCTGGATGTCCGATCAAAGGACGCCTATGATGCAGGCCATCTTCCCGGAGCCTTTTCCTTCCCCCTGGCTGAGTTTGACGCGGTTTTTCCGAGGCTTTTGGATCTTGTAAAAAAAGAGTCAGCCATACTGGTCTATTGCTCCGGGATTGACTGCTCGGATAGTCACACCTTTGCCGGACAGCTGCTGGCGTTTAAATTCACCCAGGTGAGGGTCTATGCCGGCGGGTTCAGGGAATGGCAGGAAATGGGATTTGAAATAGAAAAAAATGAAGAATAACAAACAGGGATGGCGTACATGGATTCACTGGCTTATCCGGATTACGCTCGGACTGACCTTCATCTGGGCAAGCTTGCATAAAATAGTAAATCCAGGGGAGTTTGCCAGAATTATTTATGGATATGGGGTGTTTCCGGGAATCGGCATCAATGTTATCGCCATCGTACTTCCCTATGTTGAATTTCTGGCCGGCACCTGCCTGATCACAGGAATTCTGCCAAGATCATCCCTATTGATCATTAATGGCCTTCTGGCGGCATTTATTTTCTTGATCGGGTTTAACCTTTTCCGGGGACATGCCTTTGACTGCGGCTGTTTTTCTATCTCGGAGACCCCGGGCACTGCATCTGCCTGGTCGCTTCTGGTCCGGGATCTTCTCCTGCTTTTGGCCGGAGGTTACCTTTGGACCCAGTTTAAGCGGCCGGGCAATACTTTAAAAAATATTTAGATAAAAACAGGTGCTATTTCATCCGGACAATGCGGAAGCCCAGGCTGTTTCTTTTTGCAAAGGGCTTATAATAACTTCGGTATGCACTTCTCTGGTATTTTCCTGTCTGGTACCATCCCCCGCCCCGGATGATCCGGTGGTTTCCTTTTTTTTCAAGGGGATCAACAATATTGTCCTGATAGGTGTCTGTGATTACCCCGACCTTTGCCTTCCAGATATTTCGCCATTCACAGGTATCCAAAACCCATTCCTGAACATTGCCGTGCATGTCGTAAAGCCCCCATTTGTTGGGTTTTCTGGTTTTGACCGGATGGGGTTTGAAATCCCGTGCCGGGCCTTGAAGACCTGAAGTATAACAATACCAGGCCATGTCCACCAGGGCAGGTTCAGGGTCATTGCAGGAGAAAGTGGTGATGGGACCCTGGGCAAAGGCTTGGGTGCTGCCGGCCCTGCAGGCATATTCCCATTCTGCTTCCGTGGGAAGCCGGTATCGGTTGGTTCCCTCCCATTTGTTTAAAAAAGAGATAAACTGAATGGCCTGGTCCCATGAAACAGAATCCACAGGATAGGTGTCCCCCAATTTAAATGAGGAGGGATTTGGGGACACCAGTCGGTTCCACTCTCCCTGGGTGACCTCTGCTTCCCCCATATAAAAATCATTTGAGATGACCACCCGGTGTTGGGTTTCATTCCATTGCCGCCCTTCTTCAGATTCAGGGCTGCCCATGGTAAAACTGCCGGCCGGTATCAGGACAAACCGCATACCCAGTTTGTTTGTATAAATTTCCTGGGCAGTGCATAGTCCTGCCTGTAAAAAAAGAAGAACAAGACCCCAGAAAACAAGGGGAAGAAATTTCAAGCTTTTATACTGCTTCATAGCATTATCCTGACGTTGAGTATCACCTGTTTTTGTCTTCAAGAACTCTAACACACTCATCGGCCCGTGTTCAATACCGCATTTATATATTATTTTGTGTTACCCATTTGAAAAATTGTGCCCAGGTGATATGAAGGGAGATCAAGGATTAATACTTTAGACAGGAGCTGCAGGATGAAACCAAAAGACCAACCAGAGTCAAAGATATCCACCACACAGACCAATACCAATCAGAAGAGGGACCCCAGAGGTTCTGAGGACATGGACATGGGATCTTCCCTATTGAAAAAAAATGAATTTACAATGATTATAGCAGGGGCTTTGGTTGTCACCATCATTGTTTTTCTTGTTTTTTTCAAGTCTTCCGGACCCAAACCCCATGCCCTGCCTTCAACCTCTTCACCCAGCGGGACTGGCGGGGAATCCATTGATATGGAGAAACGGATCCAAGCCATTGAATCTGTTTTGGAAAAGCTTCAGGCCCAAGGGCCTATTTCCTCCGGGGACACGCCTGAAGCCCAGGCAGAACTGACGACGCTTGGGCAAAAAGTCCAGAGAATTGAAACCTCAGTTTCCGTCAAATTTGATTCCCTTACCGAAAGAATGGGAAATTTGGAAAAAGAACTCAGCCTCCTTGATCAAAAAATGGTGACAGCTCCCTTACCGGCCAAGATTGTCTCTTCTGAAACCGCGCCCCAAAGGACTTTGCCCAAAGCACCTGTCAAAAAAGCTATCGAAAAACCTGAGAAAAAATCGTCCATGTTTCATACGGTTCAAAAAGGGGAAACTCTCTGGAGTATTTCCCAAAAGTATAAGACCAGTGTGGCGACTATCAGAAAGCTGAACAACATGTCGCCCGATGCCACGATTTATCCGGGGACCAATATTCTGGTCAGATAGATCGGATTTTGTGAATAAACGCGGTTACTTTTTTCATATCTTTGAGTCCGTAGGCTTTTTCCACTCCAGACGAGACATCCACTGCCATGGGGTTTGCAATCTGGATGGCTTTCTGGACGTTTCCAGGCGTAAGCCCGCCGGCCAGCATCAGGGGCAGGCGGGTGCTCAGCCCTGCGGATAAACCATAATCCCAGCTTTCGGCATTGCCCCCGGGAAGAATGCCTTTGCCATATTCCACAAGGCAGAAAGAGGCAGCTTCATAGAGGTGAGCATCGGACAGATCCGGTTTATGGGTCGCAAACAGGGCCTTGATGACCAAAAGATTTTGGTTTGCCAGTTTTTCCACCAGTGTTGCGGACTCCCGTCCATGGAGTTGAACCGCCGAAAAACCACAGTGTTCAACCCGTTCCATGATAAATTCAAAGGATTCATCCACAAAGACGCCGCAGGTCAGGATATGGGCGGGAAGGACCCGGGTGACGGACCTTGCCGTTTCCATTGATACGTTTCTGGGGCTTTTTTCAAAAAAGACAAGGCCAATGGCATCGGCACCGGCCTTGGCACAGGCCAGGGCATTTTCCGGCCGGGTCAGACCGCAGATTTTGATCAGCGGCCTGTGGTCGGGAAGGTGAAAGGTGAGTTGTTTCAATCGCGTTTTGTCTCCTGGCAAAGTGACCGGATAAAGGCTTTGGTATCTTCGGCCCTGACAATGCTTTCTCCCACCAGGAAATTAAAAATAGTGTGGTCCAGTCCTTTTTCAATGTCTTGCCTGTTTGAAATTCCCGAGGCCTCCACAGGAATGATATCCCTGGGGAAAATTTTTACCACCCGCTGGGCAATGGTGGGATCGGTTTCAAGGGTTTGCAGGTTCCGATTGTTGATGCCCACTACCTTGGCGCCTGCGGTATAGGCCTGTTCAAATTCCCACTCGGAATTTATTTCCACCAGGGGTTCCATGCCAAGGTCCCGGATAAGGCTGGTATAGTCTTTCTGCTGCTTTTTTGAGAGCAGGGTTGTGATCAGCAGAATGGCGGCTGCCCCGGCCTTTTTGCCTTCAAAGATCTGATACTCATGGATGATAAAATCCTTTCTGAGTACCGGCAGGTCTGTGGTCTTGCAGGCAAGTGCAAGATCGTCGAGGCTGCCTTTGAAATAGCAGGGTTCGGTGAGGACGGAAATGGCCCTGGCCCCGGATTGGGTATAGCGTTCAACATAGGTCGCCACATCCAGATCCGGCCGTATATCTCCCTTGGACGGGGAGGCTTTTTTAATTTCCGCAATGATTCCCACATGGTCCCTGGAACCTTTTGCCATGGCAGACAGAAAACTTGGCGGAACCATTGTCTGTTCGGCATCACGGCGCAATACTTTCAGGGGTATGACCGATCTATGGCGGTCTATTTCTTCCTGCTTGACAGCCTTCATTTTTCTTAAAAATCCTTCCACTTTCATCCTAGCCGTTCTCCTGTGTGTATTGGACCAAAAGCCTAAGTTTTTCTAAGGCCTTGCCGGAATCAATGGCTTCCTTTGAAAGGGCGATCCCCTGTTCAATGGTCTGGGCAACATTGGCTGCCACAAGGCCGGCCCCTGAATTGATCAGGACAATATCGCGTTTGGGGCCTTTTTCTCCCTTTAGAATTGCCCGGGTAATGGCGGCATTTTCGTTAACATCGCCGCCTTTGAGGTCCTTGGGATCCGCATAATCGTTAAAATAGTTCAGCGGATCCAGGTCATAGGATTTAATGGTATTGTCCTTAAGTTCAGATACCCGTGTCAGCGTGGTGGTGGTGATTTCGTCCATTCCGTCGTGGCCATGGACCACAAAGGCGCGTTCCACCCAAGAAGCTTGAGGGCACTGGCAAACATTTCCGTGAGAGCCGGGGCATAAACGCCCAGGATCTGGCAGGAGGCAGCCGCCGGATTGGTCAAAGGTCCCAGCATATTGAAAATGCTGCGGATACCGCACTCCTTCCTTGCCTTGCCGGCATATTTCATGGACCCGTGGTACATGGGGGCAAACATGAAGCCAATGCCGATGTCGTTGATGGCCTCTTCCACAATTTCAGGATCTGTGTTCAGGTTGACGCCCAGGGCCTCTAAAACATCGGCGCTGCCGCATTTGCTGGAAATGCTCCTGTTGCCGTGCTTGGCCACGGTGACACCTGCTCCTGCAATCACAAAGGCTGTGGTGGTGGAAATATTGAAAGAACCCGAGGCATCTCCGCCTGTGCCGCAGGTATCAATCACCTTTTTGGACAGGGCCTGGATGCGGACGGCCTTTCGTCGCATGGCACGGGCTGCCCCTGCCAGCTCTTCAAAGGTTTCCCCCTTGGTGGCAAGGGCTACCATGAAAGCCCCGATCTGGCTTTCTGTGATCGTACCTGAAAAGATATCGAAGAGCATGGAGGACATGCGCTCCTGGTCAAGGTCCTGGCCTGAAATAATGGTGTTGAGGTTGGCGGTAAATGTCATGTCATACTCCTTTGATAAAGTTCCGGATCAGCCGCTTTCCCACGGTGGTCATAAAGGATTCCGGGTGGAACTGCACGCCCTGGGTGGGGTGGGACCTGTGGCGGATACCCATGATCTCGCCGTCTTCTGTCCTGGCCGTAACCACAAGGCAATCGGGCAGATCCTCTTCCCGGACTGCCAGGGAATGGTAGCGCATCACGGAAAAGGGTTTTTTCAGTCCTGAAAAAATGTGCTCACCGTCGGCAGTCACAGTGGAGGTTTTCCCATGCATGATCCGTTTGGCATGGACAATGGTTCCCCCGAAACTCTGGGCAATGGTCTGGTGGCCCAGGCATACCCCTAAAATGGGAATAATACCGGACAATTGTTTGACCACATCCAGGGAAATCCCTGCATCTTCGGGTCTTCCGGGTCCCGGCGAGATCACGATGGCCCCTGGATTTAATGCCAAAAGCGCTTCCACACTGATTTTGTCATTTCTGAAAACCTGAACTTCGGCGCCTGTGTGGAGAACATAGTGGACCAGATTGAATGTAAAAGAATCATAGTTATCAATAATGGCGACCTGCATTTATCTGCCTCCGTTAATATTTGAAAGGGCAAGTTTTAAAGCGGTTTCAACGCTCTTTGCCTTGTTTTTGCACTCGTCAAGCTCTGTTTTTGGATCTGAGTCATGGACAATCCCGGCACCGGCCTGGACGGTGAGGGTTCCATTTTCCATAACAGCCGTGCGGATGGTGATGGCAAAATCCATATTTCCGGTAAAGGAAATATACCCGGCCGCCCCACCATAAACTCCCCTGGGGCGGTTTTCAAGTTCTGAAATGATTTCCATGGCCCGTATTTTGGGTGCCCCGGACAGGGTGCCTGCCGGAAAGGTGGCCTTGAACAGGTCAAAGGCGTCGCAGTCCTGTTTCAGATCGCAGGTGATGTTGGAGACCAGATGCATGACATGGGAATAGCGTTCAATGACCATGGTGTCGGTGACCTGGACGGTTCCGGCTTCGGCAACCCTTCCAAGATCGTTGCGGCCCAGATCAATGAGCATGACATGTTCAGCCCTTTCTTTTTCATCATTCAAGAGTTCGTCGGCCAGGGCGCGGTCCTGCTGTTCGTTTGCTCCCCTTGGCCTTGTGCCGGCAATGGGCCGCAGGGTGGCAATTTTGTTTTCCAGCCGAACCATGGTTTCAGGGGATGAGCCGGCGATCACCCGGTCGGGAAAATTCATGAAGAACATATAGGGGGAGGGGTTGATATACCGCTGTGCCCTGTAGATGAGAATCGGGTCTATTCGGATGTCACAGGAAAAGGGCTGGGAATAGACTGCCTGGAAAATATTGCCTTCCACAATATGCGCTTTTATGGTTTCAACGCCCAAAAGGTATTCGGCTTCCGATGTTTGGGGGGTAAAACTGACATTCTCCTGTTTTGCGTAAACGGGTTTTTTAAAGGGTTGATTGATTTTGTCCACAAGGGTTGCAAGGTCTGCTTGTGCGGCGTCATAGGCTTCCCCCGGATCACCCGATCGGGCCGATGGATCTGCCAGGTAACAGATTTTTATGCAGGTCAGGGTCTGTTTCATGTTGTCAAAGATGATCATCTGATCGGGTATGATAAAATGTCCATAGGGCGTATCCTCGGGCAGGCTGACCGGGATATCTTCGAAAAAAGAGACCATCTCATAGGTAAAATATCCGGTAAGCCCGCTCCAGAACCTGGGAAGGTCCGGAATATCGGCAGGCCTATACCCATCGATAAGTGTCCGCATCACCCCCAGGGGGTCATTGTTATGGAAGATTTTTTTCTGGTTGTTTTGGGTGGTGATCGCCACATGGTCCTTGAATATTTTGACGTTTCCAAAGGCAGATACCCCTAAAAAACTATATCTGGCCCATCTTTCCCCACCTTCCACACTTTCCAGCAAAAAGCTTTCTTTGTTTTTGTCATAGCATTTTTGCAAAAGTGTGACAGGGGTATCCATATCCGCCAGCACCCTTGTACAGACCGGAATCACATTGGCTGTTTTTGCAAGTTCAATAAATGTTTCTTTATCGGGAAATTGTTTTAAAATCATGGTGTCGTTCCTAAAGGGTCCATAAATAAAAAAAAGGCGTGCAGGTCATTCATGTATGCAGCCTTTTCCGGGTGACTGCAACAGCTTTTTGGATCGGCTGCTGCAATGTCTTATGTTTAGAGGGTCAAACAAGAGTTTAAAGCAGCAGCAACCGCCATATCGGCCAGGCTTGCCACTGAAAAACCCTTTTGTTTTCTGACTGAAATTGTTCCATCAAATTGCCCTGATTCGTATCGTGTAAACTGGTAGGGTAGTATTTAAAGGATTTGAGACGGCTTGTCAATACAAATGTTTCTATATGTAGAAACAAAATGCTTTGGGCACAAGACCATTTCTTTTGTGATTTCCATGGGATAAAAAATAAATTTTCAAGTGTGGATTCGAATCAAATATGATAGGTTCACAACTGATTTTTTAAATTTTAAAGAGGATAAGGTGGTTATGCTGTTACTCTTTCCCCCGGTTGCAAAACCCTGTGAACCCCCTGCCGGGGTGGCATTGTTATCCGCAGCTTTGAAGGATCACGGATTGCCCTGCACGGTATATGATGCCAGTGTCGAAGGATTGATGTACTTAATTCAATCGGATCATGATGCATGCGATTCCTGGTCTTTGCGTGCAAAGAAGAACCGGGACCTCATTTTATCGGATTTGAAAACCCCTGGGCTTTATACCAATGTGGACCGCTATCACCAGCGGGTATATGACCTGAACAGACTTGTGGCAACGGCCGTGGATCAAACCCGGTTTAAGATCAGCCTGAGTGATTATTCGGATAACAAACTCTCGTCCGTGGATAGCCGGGATCTTCTGAAAAGTGCTGCCTTTTACGAGGAAAATCCGTTTTATCCGTTTTTTGAAGAAAAAATCCGGCCCCTGATTTTGGCCTCTGATGCACAATATGTGGGAATTTCCCTTTGTTATTTGAACCAGGCCCTTGTCAGTTTTGCCCTTGCCGGCTGGATAAAACAAAATTTTAAAGAAAAGAAATTGGTCATGGGCGGAGGGCTTGTTTCTTCATGGATGAGCCGGCCCGGATTCGGAGGGGGGCGTGACAATCCTTTTTCAGATTTAATTGACGTGATGATCAAAGGGGAGGGCGAGCAACCGCTTCTGGCGCTTCTTGGGGTTCCTGACACCCTGCAAAAACACTATGTGCCGGATTACGGATTTGCAAAGAACCATGCCTACCTGGCACCTGGGACGATTCTTCCCTTCAGGGCATCCATTGGCTGCTATTGGCGCAAATGCCGGTTTTGTCCGGAAAAAGCGGAAACCCGTCCCTATTCCACCCAGCGGGCTGCCAAGGTCCTGGCAGATCTGAAAAAAATGACCCAAAAATATTCTCCCGATTATGTCCATTTTATTGACAATGCCGTTACCCCGGCCTTTTTAAGAACATTGTCCGAAACCCAACTGGGCTTTAAATGGTATGGGTTTGTGCGGTTTGAACGGGAATTTTTAAGTCTTGATTTCTGTCATGCTTTAAAGAAAAGCGGATGTGAAATGCTCAAATTGGGTCTTGAATCCGGGGATCAGAATGTGCTAGACCAAATGAACAAGGGAACGGATCTTGTCATGGTTTCTACGACCCTTAAAAATCTTAAGCAAGCAGGGATTCTGACCTATGTCTACCTTTTGTTCGGTACCAGTTTCGAAGATGAGACGGCTGCCCGTAAAACCCTTGATTATATTGAGGGTCACAAGGAGGATATTGATTATTTGAACCTGGCGGTTTTCAATTTGCCTAAATTCAGTGAAGATGCCGATGAATTGGATACCTATGAATTTTACCACGGGGATCTGTCTTTGTATTTGAATTTTGTCCACCCCACGGGCTGGGAGCGGCGAAACGTGAAAAATTTTTTAAACAAGGTATTTAAAAAACAGTTGGCCATTGGATCGGAATTTAGGAAAAATCCCGCCTTTTTTTCATCAAACCATGCCATGCTGTTCAATTGTTTGGAGGATGTAAAATGATTGCAGAGGTCGTTTCCACCGGAGATGAGGTCCTTTTGGGCGATATCCTTGACACCAACAGCCGGTTCTTGTGTGAGCAGTTTAAACACATGGGGGTTTTGGTCCGGCAGATTACGGCGGTGGGAGATGAAGTGGCAGAGATCGGCAATACCCTGGAAAAAATTGCCGGCAGAGCCGATATCTGCCTTGTCACAGGCGGTCTCGGGCCCACCCTGGATGATGTGACAGCCCTTGCCTGTGCCCAGGCTTCGGGTCAAAAACTGGTTCTAAATTCCCAGGCCCTTGAAACCATGACAGCCTTTTTTAAAAAAAGAGGGTTTGAATTTACCCAGGACAACAAGAAACAGGCCATGCTGCCGGCATCGGCCAAAGTTCTGTCCAATTTGAACGGAACGGCTCCCGGGTTTTTTATGTTTTGGGATCAGTGCTGGTTCTTTTTTATGCCCGGGGTGCCCTCTGAAATGAAATCCATGTTTGAAGATGGGGTTAAACCAAGGCTTCTGGACATCTTTGGCTTGAAAGCCGAAATTTTCATTGAACGGCTTACCCTTTTTGGGCTGCCCGAATCCCGGGCCGGGGTGCTGCTCAAAGGGTTTGAAAACAAGTTTCCCGGGATGCGTCTTGGGTTTCGGGCCTATTTTCCCTTCATTGAGGTAAAGATAATATACACAGGGGAAGGTAACGCCTGTGACAGCCTGGGAAAAAAGATGACAGATGCCCGGGAATGGGTGGTTTTACGCCTTGAAAATAAGGTGGTTTCCCTTACCGGCCAAAGCCTTGAGCAGGAAGTGGGGCTGCTTTTAAAAGAAAAAAAATATACCCTGGCCATTGCCGAGTCCTGCACCGGCGGCCTGGTTTCCAATCTGGTAACCGATGTGCCCGGCAGTTCGGATTATTTTCTCTTTTCTGCAATTACCTATTCCAATGGGGCCAAAGAGACTATTTTAAAGGTCAATCAAAAGACCCTTGAGGCCCATGGTGCTGTCCATGAACAGACCGCACTTGAAATGGCAAGGGGGGTAAAAATAATATCCAATGCGGATTGGGGCATTTCCACAACCGGTATTGCAGGGCCTTCCGGGGGTACGGCTGACAAACCAGTGGGAACGGTCTGCATCGGTATTGCAGGGCCGGGTATTGAAACAGCCAAACGCTATACCTTCAATTTTGGAACCCGGGCGGAAAACAAAAAAATGTTTACTGCCCTTGCCCTGGAAGTATTAAGGCGTCATCTTATGGGGCATACCCCCTCATTAATGGTATAATGGGAGATTATTTTATGCGTATTCTTCAAACTCTGCTGGTTCTGGCCATTCTCCATGGCCCCATGGTACATGTTTCAATACTCCAGGCCAGGGAGCCTTCTTTGGCACGGGTGGTCACTTCAAAAATTGTTGTTGAAAAGATTGCCCAGAGCCACTCTTTTATCGGCACCCTTTATTATGAACGCATCAGCCATGTTTCTTCCGAGGTTTCCGGGCTTGTAAATAAAATAAACGTCCGGGCCGGAGATCGGGTGAATATAGGGGATCCCCTGGTTTATCTGGATACGGAAATATTGGAAAAGGAAATCATATTTCAGCAAAATCAGATTGAGCTGGCCGGGCTTACTATCCGTCATACACAGGTGAATTTTGACCGAATGGACGCCCTGCGCAAAAACAATTCCGTCAGTGAACGGGATTATGATGATGCCAGATTTCTTCATCAAGAGGCCCTGTTAAAAAAATTTTCTGCCCAGACCCTGCTTGAAAAATTATGGATCCAAAAACGGAAAAGTGTTATCAATGCGCCATTTGACGGCATTGTTCTTGAAAAAAATGTGGATTCAGGAGATTGGGTTCACCAGGGAAAGCAATTGATCGACATCGGATCTGTCAATGATCTGTTTATAAGGGTGCCGATAGCGGAAACCTTGCTCAGGTTTGTTTCCATCGGCCAAAGCGTACCGGTCGTGATCAATGCCCTGGACAAAGAAATGATCGGGACCATTGAGAATCTGTCTCCCACGGCGGATGCAAAAACCAAAAACATTTTTTTAAAAATACGAATTCCCATGTTAACCCGGGTGGCCCAGAATATGTCAGCCACCGTGGAGATTGCCACGGGCAGCAGGCAAACGCTTTCAATGATTCCAAGGGATGCATTGATCCGTTTCCAGGGAAAGGATTTTGTCTATACCGTTCAGGATAAAAAGGCCGTCAGGCTGCCGGTTCATATCGTGGCCTATCAACCGGACAAGGTAGGTGCCGACAATGCCCATTTTACAGATGGGATGCCCATTGTTGTGGATGGAAACGAACGCTTGCGTCCGGGCCAGGCAGTTGTCATTGTGGACAATAAATCTGGAGAAAAATAGATGGATATTATTCGTTTTTTTATCCATAAGCCCGTCACGGTGGCAGTGGGTGTAATCCTGATCGTGATGTTCGGTCTTATCGGGTTTGCAAAACTTCCGGTTCAGCTGACCCCGGATGTGGAAACCCCTTTGATTACCGTGAACACAGTCTGGTATGGGGCCACCCCCTATGAAATTGAAAAAGAGATCATTGAAAAACAGGAAAAGGTTCTGAAAGGACTCCAGGGACTCACCGAAATGGAGAGTTCCAGTTACAACGGGTTTGGTGCCATTACCCTGTCATTTAAGATCGGCACAAACCTTGATGATGCCCTTCTCAGGGTGTCAAACAAGATGGCCGAGGTCGGCAATTATCCGGAAAATGTCACCAAACCCACCATCGAGTCATCGGGTGCAAACAGTTCTCCTGTCATATGGATGGTTTTGAAGACCCAAAAGGACAGCCCCCAGCATATTAATCAGTTTAAGACTTTTTTTGAGGACAATGTCCGACAGCATCTGGAACGAATTGAAGGGGTTGGTTCTCTTCTGGTCTTTGGCGGCACGGATTCTACCCTGGAAGTGATCCTGGATGCCGAAAAAATGGCCCGGTATAATGTGACGATTAACCAGATAATGGAAGCTGTCCGCAGGGCAAACCAGAATGTTTCCGCAGGTATTCTCGGAATGGCCAAGAAAAATTACCGCATCAGAACTGTCAGCCAGTTTCAAATACCGGAGGATGCTCTGGATGTGGTGATTTTTGATGATGGGTTAAAGCGGGTTTATCTGCGGGATGTGGCCCGGGTAGAAAAAGGATATAAAAAAGAAGAGGCTTCGGTCCTGCACACGGGTGTTCAGGTAATCGTGGTGGGTGTCAGAAAGGAAAAAGGTGCCAATGTTCTGCATATGACCGATGCCGTGGAAGCAGCGCTTTCCAATTTAAACAAAACACTTCTTGGCCCCAATAAACTGAGCCTGGAAATAGTGTATGACCAGCGCCCCTATATTAACACCGCCACACAATTGGTGAAACGCAATATTCTCATTGGCAGCCTGCTGGCCATCTGTGTCCTGTTGATTTTCCTAAGAAGCCTGCGGGCGACACTGATTACCGGCATTGCCATTCCCATTTCAGCTGTCGGCTGTTTTGTCTTTTTGTGGCTTCTGGGAAGAAATCTGAATATTGTGAGCATGGCCGGGATATCCTTTGCCATTGGCATGCTGGTGGACAATTCCATTGTGGTGCTTGAGAATATTGACCGGCATCGAAAACTGGGGAAAACAGCTTTTAATGCCGCCTATGAAGGCACCAAAGAAGTATGGGGGGCAGTGCTTGCCTCCACCGCCACCACCATGGCTGTTTTTTTGCCGGTTATTTTTATCCAGGAAGAGGCAGGACAATTGTTCAGGGACATTGCCATTGCCATTTCAGCTTCCATTTTTTTAAGCCTCCTTGTCTCTGTTTCTGTTATCCCCACCCTGTTTCATCTTTTTTATAGGAAAAAGACCGAGTTTGCGGCAGAAACCGATGTAAGCCCCTCTACCAATGGACTGCAAAAGAGCATTGTCGGTCCTTTTCTGGCCGGGGTTCTAATGAGATTGAGCAATTTGTGCATGAAAACTGTTGTGACCCGGCTGACCACTGTTTTTTTGTTTGTCGCTCTCTCCATTGGTATGATTTTTCGGCTGCTGCCAAGTGCCGAATATTTGCCCCAGGGCAATAGAAATCTTATTTTAAACATCCTCATTCCCCCGCCGGGGTATTCAGTGGAAAAACTCAAAAGTATCGGAAAATACATATACAAGGAAAGCGAGCCCTATTTTATGGAAGATAACAGGGACGGGTTTCCCCAGATTAAGCATATGTTTTTTGTGGGAGCCGACCGCATCACGCTTTTTGGCGGGATCAGCACCCATGAAACCCGTGCTTCCGAGCTGATTCCCCTTTTCAGCCGGATAATGGGTTCCATCCCCGGGGTTTTTGGGGTCAGCATCCAGGCCGGGATTTTTGAATCGGGTATCGGCAAAGGCAGAACCGTGGACGTCAATATTTCAGGAGAGAATATCCATGATATTATCCAAGCCTCCTTATCCTTGTTCCAGGCCATCGGTTCCGGCATGGAAAACACCCAGATACGTCCGGTGCCGTCCCTTGAAGCCAGCTACCCGGAAGCCAACATCATCCCCAATCGGGAGAAACTTGCGGCCAATGGTCTGACGCCAAGCGACCTGGGGGTTTATGTGGATATCCTCATGGACGGCCGCAAAATTGAAGAATACCGCCCCGAAGGAATCAAACAGGTAGATCTGGTACTCAAAGGCCTGGACGCTTCCGGTAATTCCCCGGAAGATATTTTAAACAGCACCATTGCCAACAGCTTTGGAAATCTGATCCAGATCCGGGATGTGGCAGCCATTTCCTATGGAGAGGGCATGCCCCAGATCAATCACCTGGAGCGGGACCGCACCATTACCCTCCAGGTAACCCCGCCTGCAGATCTTCCCCTTCAGGCGGCCATGGAAAGTATAGAAAATGATATTATTCCGTCCTTAAAAAGCCAGGGAAAGCTTGAGAATGTCAAGGTGGGTGTGGGCGGCAATGCAGATAAACTGACCCAGACCCGGAAAGCCCTTCAGTGGAACCTTCTGCTGGCGTTGATCATCACCTATCTGCTCATGGCGGCCTTGTTTGAAAATTTTTTGTATCCGTTTATTATTCTTTTTACCGTTCCCCTTGCTGCGGCCGGCGGTTTTACAGGGCTATGGGCGGTCAATGCCTATATTGCCCCCCAGGGCTTTGATGTCCTGAGCATGCTGGGGTTTATCATTCTCATCGGCACGGTTGTGAACAATGCGATTCTCATTGTTCATCAATCATTGAACAATGTCCGGTACAATGGGCTAGTGGGAAAAGAGGCGGTATCAGATGCGGTTCAAACCCGTATCCGGCCCATTTTCATGTCAGCCACCACTAGTCTTTTGGCCATGCTGCCCATGGTCATTTCAACGGGTTCCGGAAGTGAACTATATCGGGGCCTTGGCTCAATTCTCCTGGGGGGACTTGCCATGTCAACACTCTTTACCCTTTTTGTGATCCCCTCCCTTCTGGTTTTTGTTATTGGTTTTGAAAACAAAAAAACATACCCTTAGCTTGGTTTTTTTATGGGAAAGTTTATGGGGAAAAATACAAAAGATGGAAAAGATGGCCTGTATATCCTGGCGCTTGTTTTATTGGCCGGCCCTTTTTATGTGAATGATTTTGCAAACCTGTATGTCAAAAGTTGGTCCTGGTGGTTGTTTATTGACTATACCGGTGTAAAATTTTTTCCCCTGGCCCTTGTCTTCTGGTTGATCCATAGCAAAAAAATGAAAGCAAACCAGTTTGGTCTGGAAACCACCTCTGTTGTGTCCTTTGTCCTTGTGGCCGTCGTTGTTACCCTGGCAGGTACCCTGATCGACCAAAATTTTTATCCATTGATATCGACATTCCCAGGCTACAAAGCACTTGGCAGTATGCCGCAGATTGGAAACACTTTTTGGAATTGGGTGGACCTGACCTTTGGTTTGTTCATGGTGGGGGTATGTGAAGAAGTGGTTTTCCGGGGTTTTTTACACACATTCTTGGGTCGGTACTTTAATAATTTTTTTGCTATCCTCGTGATTTCATCCCTTGCCTTTGGTCTTATCCACTGGAGTCTGGGGCTGCATGCCGTTGTTGTCACGTCAATTATCGGTGCTCTTTTCATGGGCTTTTATTTAAAAACCCGCTCCCTGCCACCCATTATGCTGGCCCATTTTTTGATCAATTTTATTGATTTTGCAGGGGTTATTCCCAAATCGCTCTTCAAATTAGTTTGATGAAAATCGGAAAATATACACAAACCAGTCCAAAGCCTCCCTGCAAAATTCTGCCTGGTGCTCTTTGGATGTCATCTGATGATCCCCGCCCCTTTGGATAATTTTTCGTTTGGGAGACTGGATACGGGCATACATATCATGGGCGTTGGAGACCGGTACCACCTCATCTGCCTCTCCGTGGAAGATCAATATATGGTGAAGCAGTCTTGTTTTGTCCAGGATATCAAAGAGCAGGTTTTTTCAAAAAAACTTAAAGGGAGGGCAGGCCGGTTGTCATTGGCCTGGACGGGAATATTTTCTATGGTCCTGCTTTGTACCGGGGCCGAACAAAGAACGCCTCCACAAACCTTGGCGCCCGTGGACCCGAGGGATTCCCAGGCATTTATACAGGTGGCGCCTCCCATGCTGGAACCAAATAGTCCGAGTTTGGGAGATGTGAGGTTTAAATTCAAGATGTGACGAATTGCTCCCAGATAGTCCCGGGTTCTTTGTTCAAGGGAGGTGTCTGTTAAAAAATTTCCCTGGCTTTTGCCGCAGCCCAGGTGGTCAAACCGGAAAAATGCCATTCCGTTTTCCGGTAGAATACGCGCTAAAACCATTTGCTTGGCAGACGACTTGCTTCCCTCAAGGCCATGGGACCCCACCACCAGAGGGGGATTTTCGATATCCGGAAGGTGGAGATTCCCTTTCAGCGTAAGCCCGTCCACCTGAAAATCAATTTTTTTAATTATGGTTTTCATGGTTGTCTTTATGCCATTAAACCCGTATAATATCAAGTTTTTGAAAACAGAATACTTCTAATAATTTTTAAAAGAATGAAATCTTTATGTCCATAAATAAAAGAAAAACCTATGAACTTGAGATCATTGACATTGCCTATGGCGGCAAGGGGCTGGCAAAGCCCGACGGGTTTCCCGTGTTTATTGATCGGTGTGTGCCCGGCGATACCGTGTTTGTCAAAATAACCAAAAAGAAAAAATCCTGGGCAGAAGGAAAGCTGATTCAGATTTTAAAACCATCCGAACTTCGCCAGGAGGGCAGATGCCGGTATTGCAATTATTGCGGCGGATGCAAGTGGCAGCAGATTCCCTATGGGCTTCAGCTTGAATATAAAAAAAGACATGTCACAGACTCCATTGAGCACATCGGCAGGTTAAAGGGGGTTCCCGTCACCGACGTGATTGCCTCTGACCCGATCTATGAATACCGGAACAAGATGGAATTTTCCTGTTCTTCCCAGCGCTGGCTGATGCCCGAGGAACTTGAAGACGAGACCATTAAAAAAGATTTCGGTATCGGCCTCCATGTACCCGGCACCTTTGACAAGGTCATTGATATCAAACAATGTGAAATAATGCCGGCCTTGGGAAATCTTATCCTGGAGGATGTCAGGGCCTTTATAAAAGAATCCGGGCTGCCGGCCTATAACCTTAAAACCCACGAAGGGTTCTGGCGGTTTCTCATGCTGCGCCATTCAGTGGCCCTTGACCACTGGATGGTCAATATTGTTACCCGAAATAAAAATCTTGAAATGGTATCCAAACTGGGGCAACGTCTGGCCCAAAAACATCCCGCTATTTATTCTATTCTCAACAACATAACAGATTCAAAATCCGGGGTATCAGCGGGAAAAGAAGAAGTGCTGATCCATGGCCAGGATCATATTACGGAAAAACTGGGTGGGTTTGTCTTTAAGATCTCGGCCAACTCTTTTTTCCAGACCAACACCCGGTCCTGCGAAAAATTATATGCCAAGGTTGCTGAATATGCAGATCTAACCGGGAAGGAGACGGTTCTGGATCTATATTCCGGAACCGGTACGATTCCCATCTGGTTGTCAGGGAATGCCAAAAAGGTTTTTGGTATTGAGATCGTAGCATCAGCTGTCATTGATGCACGAAAGAATGCCCAATTGAACAAGATCGAAAATTGTGAGTTTCTCGAAGGGGATATTAAAAATGTGCTGCCAACCCTTTCCCAGAAACCGGACGTGGTCATTATTGATCCGCCCCGGGTGGGGATGCACAAGGATGTGGTCAGCCAGGTGCTGGCCCTTTGTCCGGAAAAAATTGTTTATGTTTCCTGTAATCCGGCCACCCTGGCCCGTGACCTTGAGATGCTCTGTACCCGATACGAAGCGGTGGAAATCACGCCGGTGGATATGTTTCCCCACACCTACCACATCGAATCCGTGGCTTTGTTGAAACGAAAATAAGGTCCCTTAATTATTAAAACGGCAAAGGGGATTACTGGGAACCCTTTGCCGTTTTAATACTTCCCATGGGATTATCCCATGGAGATTTCCGTGTCCTTGCCCGGCTTTTCCTTGTCCACCGGTTCTGCAAACAGGCAATTTAGGATAATCATGTCTTCATCCTTTTCAGAACTGATACCATAGGGCAGTTTGTTAAACAGCCGTATCATCCCTTTGTTCTGGGGGGAGGTATAGGCAATAAGTCCTTTGATGCCGTTGTCCTTGGCTGCTGAGGCAAGTTTTTCCTGAAGTATCCGGGCAATACCCATACCCTGGTATTCCCGTGATACGGAAAAGGCAACCTCTGCCATATTGATGATGGTATTCCTAAAATATTCACCCACGGCAATGATTTTTTCGAATCCCAGCTCTCCGGTGGTGGCCACAATGGTCAGGTCATTGATATAGTCAATTTCATAGGTGGTTTCAATCTGATCATGGACAAAGCTTTTCTTTTCGTGGAAAAAACGGGAGACGATATCTCCCCGGTTCATGGTATAATAGTGTTCTTGAATTCCCCTTTGATCCACGGGTTTTGCAGGCCGGAAGGTGATGGGAATTCCATTGATCTCAATGGTTTCTTCGTATTTAAGGGGATAAATCCCTTTGATGGCCTGTTTGAATTTGCGTTCCACATCAATCAGATCCAGTTTTTTGGCCTTTGAAAAGAGTTCGTCCCGAAAATCCGGGTGGGCAATGCTGATCAAAGCCAGGGCCCTTTCCTGGAGGGTTTTTCCAAACAGGTTTACCACCCCGTACTCTGTTGCCACAAACTGGACATCTCCCCGGGGCACCACAACGGGAATATCAGACAGGCTGGGGACGATTCTGCTTTGTCTGCCATGGTCAGAGGTGGAGGTCATCATCAGAATGGATTTGCCGTTTTCGGACATGGCAGCTCCCCTGGTAAAATCAAGCAGTCCGTTTATCCCAGTATAATTGTTATAGGGTAGGGCATCGGCTGCCACCTGGCCTGTCAGGTCGATGGCCATGGCCGTGTTCAGAGAGACCATGGAATTATGCCGGGCAATGATGGCCGGGTTATTGATGTAATCCGAGGGGTGGAACTCGATGGACGGGTTGTCATCCAGAAATTCATAGAGCAGGTTGGACCCCACGGCACTTCCTGCCACAAGCTTTCCATTATTAAATCCCTTTTTTTTGTTGGTAATCACCCCAATTGAAAAAAGCCGCATGATACTGTCGGTGAGGTATTGTGAATGAACCCCTATATCATTTTTGTCTGCCAGGCAGACCATGGTGGCTTCATTGGTGACGCCCAGGCTTGTCTGAATGGTAGATCCGTCATTGACAAGCCGTGAGATATGTTTGGCGATGATATTGGCTGTTTCCAGCTCCGGCATGGGGTTTATGGTGAGCAGTTCTTCTTCGTGCTCTACAATATAGTCCACATCATTGACATGGATAAAGCTTCTTCCCAAAACCCTGGGCATATTGGGGTTGACCTGACAGATGACAATATCAGCGGTCTCAACGGCGGCCAGGGTGATGTCCACGGACACGCCAAGACTCATCCATCCGAAATCATCCGGAGGCGACGCCTGAATCAGGGCTGCGTTCAGGGGCATAAGCCCTGATTTAAACAAACGGGGAATCTGGGACAGATTAATGGGGGTAATGAACCGCTGGTTTTTATTGATTATTTTCGGGGAGGCCGAGCCCAGGTAAAAAGAACGGATATTGAATTGTTGGGAATGGGACCGATTGGCAATTAAGGTTAGGGGGCCGCTTTCAATGCTCAATAGCCGGACGATTTCAAGGTCCGTGAATCGGGCAGAAGACTCAGATAGCGCCTTGACCAGGTGTTGGGGTTCGCCGCAGGAGGACCCGATAAAAACCCTTTGACCCGGGCGAATTATCTTCAGGGCATCCTTTGCACTTGAAAGCTTTTCTACATAACTGTCGGCCCAATACATTGTTTTTGACATGACCACTCTCTTCGTTGTTTATGTTTGGTTGGTTTTCTTTTAATTAATAGGCCATAATAGTAAAAAAAACAGTTTTTGTGAATACAAAACCAAAAAAAGATCTGTAAAAAAATCAGAAATGTGATTAAATTTCAGATTTAGTATCTTTGTCCTTGCACTTTTTTCCAGATTTTTGTATCTATCTGAGCATTTATACAGTTTATGAATCATATTCAAAAAATAAAGAGGTAAAAATGGGCATATATGAACGTAAACAACGGGAAAAAGAAAGACGAAGAGAAGACATCATTGACGCGGCTCGCACTGTGTTTTCCGCCAAAGGGTTTAATAGTGCGACAATGGAAGAAATCGCTTCTGCAGCAGAACTGAGTCCGGGCACCTTGTATCTGTATTTTAAAAACAAAGAAGAACTTCATACTTCTTTGTCCATCAACATTTTGAAACACCTGGGTGTGGAAATTCAAAAAGTCGTACACCAGGACATCTCTGTTGAAGAGAAAATCGAGCGATTTCGTGATGTTTTTATTGAGGTCTATGATTATGATTCCAATATCCTTATCAATCTTTTTCATCTTCAGTCAGGGGAGACGCTTCACAATCTTTCCGATGAAGTTCTGCAGCAGTTGAAAAAATATTCTTCCCAGGCCCATGGTGCGATCATTGCTGTTGTCAAGGAAGGTATTGAGGCCGGTATTTTTATTGACGAACACCCAGTGGCCCTGGCCGATGTCCTTTGGGCCTCCTATGCCGGGGTTGTCCTCTGGGTGGATTCCAAACGGCTCCTCAACGATCAAAAGGATTTTGTAAAACCCACCCTGAAAACCGCATTTAAGATTATCATTCAGGGCATGAAAGCGAAATAGGCCTATTTACAAAGCCTGTGAATTGTCTGGGCATGCCACTCTCCCCGATTGGAGAAGGTTGGTATGCCTTTTTCTTTGAGATAATCTGCAATGATCCCATAGGTGGTGCCCTGTTTTCGCATGTTCCGGATAATGGTCAGGATATCGTCCTTTGTGTAGTGGGTTCCCGACGCATAACTGGCAGTGGCCTTTGGGGGGGATGCCCCAGGAAGGGTGGTTTTATTGCTTTCTGACATCATTTTGTTCAGGGTGTTGAAAAAATCTGCAACCGCATTGTGCTGACGAATTTTGGCTTCAATTACCAATTCATTGTTTGCGGTCAGTTTTACAGCTTGTTCGGTCAACACCGTCGTATTTTCCAAAATTTCCGGCAAGAGGTCTCCCAATTGCCGTGACATATTTTCCATGGGATCGGAAGTGTTAATGGTTCTTCTGTCCCTGATATTCCGCCGGTCAGTTTGTGGATGAAAATTGCCGGCAAGGGTTTTTTTTGAATGGGGGGCCTCTTTTCTATGGGAGGTTCTCATATTTCTTAAAAAATCATTCATGACTTTCTCTCCTAATACAACTACACCCGTTAAATTAATTTTTTTATTTTTTCTTGCATAAAAATAGACAGAATAATGAACTTCAGGGAGTGAATACGATTTATAATATTCGTCATATTAATATGCTTTTCGCTTCCAAGTCAAGCACATGGATAATTTATAAAAATTCATTGGATTTAATTAGTGAATTATTATAAATAATTGCGTTTGTATACAAATTTTTAAATGGATCACTTAGGGTTTTTCATAACATTTAGCATATTACAGCAGCCAAAGTCAAAAAATATTATCCAAGAAACCAATTGTCTACCAGAATCTCCATTCATTGTTTGCAATCACATAAATCCCGAGAAGGAGATTTGTGACCCCATGGGCCAGGATTGGCGAGAACAGATTCTTTCTTTTGTACACAAGAACGGCATAAACGAGGCCTGCAATTATACCCGGCAGCCACCGGTGGTGTTCCAATCCAAAGGCAATGGAAACAAAAATAAATGAAAACCAGGTAAACGCACCAAGGGGGTATCGTTTAAAATTGGTATCAATGAGAAATCTTAGGGCAAAAGATCGCCAAAACAATTCTTCCATGACAGGGACAACCAGGACTGCACCAAAGAGGCGGGTTCCGATCAAGAGGTGGGCATGGGTGCCCTGGGAAAGTTCATAGGGGTTAAAGCTGGACTCGGGGCCGATTTTCGGATAAAAATTTTCAAGCCCCACCCAGACGATAAAAACGGCAATGCCTGCCAGAACTGCAAGTAAATCAGGAGTTATCGTGATTTCATGTTTGATCCTGGGCCAGTAAAAAAACAGCAATGCCATGACGGACAATGTTTTGGCCGGATACACCAAGGCCTTTGACAGGTTGAACACCGGCACCAGGTAGGTAAAACCGGCAAAAACGATAAAGGGCACCACATAGGGGAGAAATTCGGAAACCCGGGTTTTGGGTTCGGATGAGTCCGGCATAGGTATCATTCCTGATTTGATTTTTGTTAGGGATACGCTAAACCTCTATCGGGGAAACAGATCCCATGTCAAGGCTTATTTTTAATGGGTGGGATCATTTTTACCAATAATTGAAAAATAAATTTAGTCAAGAATCAAAAGTCCGACCACCATATGGCCCTGGTATTTCCCAGGCTCTGGTTCTGAGATATGTTTTATTTTTGTACGATGGAGAACAGGGGTGGTGGTTGTAATGTCCGGATGATATTTCATGATAAGAACATCCCCCGGCTTGATGTTTACAAGCACTTTTGAATCTTTGCGGACCAATATGCCAAATCCTTCTGAAGAAAAATCTTTTAGTCTGAAATGATAGGCCATTGAATCATTTCCGGGTGTAAACTCAACGCTGGCATTTTTTGGGTTTTTGGTTCTGGTGTTGTTGCGAAACTCAATGTACTTTTCATTTGCAAAGTTTTTAACCACTGATATCTTAACTCCTTTAATAAAAAATGACATTTTTAATCTTAATTATACTTTTTATTTATTAAAGCAATATTTTATTTGTTTCTCATCCTTCATTTTTTAAAAAAAGAGGCAAAAAATGCGACCCTATTTTTTTACATTTCCAATAAGGGGCATTCGTCTATTTGAATTTTGATTGGCGGAAGACGGATAAGAATTTTATAAAAACAAAAAGGTTTTCAACGATAAGTTGAAAACCTTATTATTTTAATGGTGGGCCGTCAGGGAGTCGAACCCGGGACCTACTGATTAAGAGTCAGTTGCTCTACCAGTTGAGCTAACGGCCCATTAATTAAACGCCAGGAAAAATAACAGTGATCAGGCCGTATGTCAATGTTTTTTTATCTTTTCCGGAATGGATCAATAAACCGGTTGACCCCTTAAAGACAGGTCTGGTATATTCAGACTTTTTAGGGATATATATTGGCATGCAAATATGCAAGGGAAGGGTATATGGCAATTTCAAAATCTACTGCGCTTTTTAATGCGGCAAAAGCACTTATTCCGGGTGGTGTGAACTCTCCGGTCAGGGCCTGCGGTTCTGTTGGGGGGCAACCTATTTTCATTGAGAGAGGCGATAAAAGCCGTCTCTATGACGTGGATGGAAATGCCTATATTGATTATGTATTGTCCTGGGGGCCTTTAATACTCGGGCATCGGCCGCCTGAAGTGATCAAGGCCCTTGAACATGTGCTTGGGATCGGGACCAGTTTCGGTGCACCCACTGCCCTTGAAACCCAATTGGCCCAGCTGGTGGTTGACAGGGTACCCTCTGTGGACATGATTCGCATGGTCAATTCCGGTACAGAAGCCACCATGAGCGCAGTTCGACTGGCACGGGGCTACACGGGCCGGGATATTATTATCAAATTTGACGGGTGTTACCATGGCCATGCCGACACCTTGCTGGTGGCAGCCGGGTCAGGAGTTGCGACCCTCGGCATACCGGGGAGCCCGGGCATACCGGATGCCGTTATTTCCAATACATACTCTTTGCCCTACAATGATATTAAAGGGTTTGAAAAACTCATGGCCCAAAAGGGAGATCGGGTTGCCGGGGTGATTGTAGAACCCATTGCCGGCAATATGGGAATGGTCTGCCCGAAAGAGGGTTTCCTTGAAAGCCTGCGCAAGATGACAACCCAACACGGATCTGTCTTGATCTTTGATGAGGTGATGACCGGGTTCCGTGTGTCCAAAGGGTCTGCCCAGGGGTATTTCAAGATCACACCGGATCTTTCCTGTTTTGGCAAGGTCATAGGTGGCGGGCTGCCCGTAGGCGCATACGGGGGAAGAAAAGAGATCATGGACCAGATCGCACCGGTGGGATCTGTATACCAGGCAGGGACCCTGTCGGGCAACCCTCTGGCCATGGCAGCCGGGATTGCGACCTTGACAACCCTCCAGGACGATACTGTGTATGCAGAGCTGGACCGGAAAACAGATCGTCTGGTTAAAGGACTGCAGGCAGCAGCAGATGATGCAGGTATTGCCTTTAAAACCTGCCATGTGGGATCCATGGCAGGCTTTTTCTTTACCGACAGGGAGGTGTATAATTTTGAGGATGCCAAAACCTGTGATTTAGATCGCTTTTCCAGGTTTTACCAGGGCATGCTGGCCCGTGGGGTGTATCTGGCGCCTTCCCAGTTTGAGGCCTGTTTTGTTTCTTCGGCCCATACAGACACGGATATTGATACCACCATTGAGGCTGCCGTGTCGGTCATGGCAGCGCTTTAATGGGAAAGGTGAAAAAAGAAAAAATACATCTGGTTGCCGCCTGCGGAACCGGTATGGGGACCCTTGCCTGCATTTTAAAGGAAATGGGGCATCCGGTAACCGGATCGGATCAGAATGTTTATCCGCCCATGAGCAATTTTCTGGCGGAAAAGGGGATCCGGCTTTTTTCAGGATTTGATCCTGAAAACCTGGCCTATGGGCCAGATTTAGTGATCATTGGCAACGCGGTTTCCCGGGAAAATCCGGAAGCCCGCGCTGTTCTGGACCAGCAAATTCCCTATTTGTCCATGCCCCAGGCCGTGAATCGATTTGTTGCCCGGGGCAAGAAGATTATCCTTGTCACAGGAACCCACGGCAAGACAACCACCTCATCCATCATGGCACACCTGCTTGAAACAGCCGGTCTTTCTCCCTCTTTTCTGGTGGGGGGGATTTTAAGGGATTTTAATTCCAGCTTTCAGATCGGTTCAGGCGATTATATGGTTATAGAAGGGGATGAATATGATACGGCTTTTTTTGATAAAGGCCCAAAGTTCATGCACTATGACCCATATATCACCATCATGACTGGGGTGGAATTTGACCATGCCGATATTTTCAGGGATATTGATCATATTAAGGAAATATTTTCTGCGTTTGTCCGGAAAATAGAGGCCCAGAGCCATATCATTGCCTGCCTGGACAATGAAAATCTGAACCAGGTCCTGACGGGGTGCACGGCTGTTGTTGAAACCTATGGACAGGGCGGGGATTGGCGGTTTTCAGATCATACGCAAAGGGCTGGCCTCACCCAGGCAAGTATCCAGGGACCGGGCAAAGAATTTAGTATTGAAACAGGGCTTGTGGGCCGGCATAACCTGATGAATACGCTTGCCTGCATTGCTGCGGCAAGTAAACTGGGTATTTCTGATACGATGGTCCAAAAAGCCCTTGCCAGTTTTTCCGGGGTAAAGCGGCGTCAGGAAATACGGGGTATTCGGAAAGGTATCACGGTGATGGACGATTTTGCCCATCATCCGTCTGCTGTCCGGGAAACCATTGCTGCGGTAAAACCTTTTTATGGGAAGGGCAGGATTATGGCCGTGTTTGAACCCAGAACCAATACCAGTATGCGCCAGTTTTTCCAGCAAGACTATCCGGATGCCTTCCTGGCCGCAGACAAGGTTTTGATCTGCAACCCTTGTGTGAAAAAAAATATTCCCGAAGAACAGCGGTTTTCCACAGAGCAACTGGTGGCGGATATAATAAAAAAGGGGGGAGACGCCTACCATTTTGAGACCCCATCCCAGGTGCTTGCGTATCTTGTTCCAGAATTAAGGGAGAATGACCTTGTGTTGATCATGTCAAACGGCGGGTTTGAGAATATCCACAACAGGCTTCTTGCGAGTCTTGAATGAGAAAAGTATGGCCCCGCATTGTTGGCATTGGTGTTTTTCATATGTTTTTATATATGTACCTGGTTCCTTTTGTGATATACCCAAGATATGGCAGTAATGGATTAAGATTTACGATTATTACGGCTGTGGTGATTTCCATAGCTGTTCTGGGAACCCTATGGGTTGGTAAAAAGAAAAATAGTTAAATAGGAGATAAGAATGACACAGATAGAAAAAATAGAATGGGACCCCAAATACAGTGTGGATGTTGAGGAAATAGACATCCACCAGAAAAAGATGTTTGATATGTTTAACGAACTCATTGATATGAAAAATATAGATGCAGATCCAAAAATATATGGCAATATGATTTCCGATATCAATGACCAGAGCAAACTCTATTTCTCCAGAGAAGAAAAAATCCTGAGGAAAAGAGGATATCCTGACTTTGAAAGCCATACCAAGGCACATCGCCAATTTATAAGAAGCTCCATAAGTCTGCGAAGAGAGATTGCTGAAGATACGAACAATCTGACACTGGAAGCCATACTGGAATTGAGGGATTGGCTTATCCGTCACATAGAGACATGTGATTCTCTCTATGTCCCTTTTTTAAGAATTCACCAATATATTGATGAAAAAAATCAAAAAAATTAAAGTCGCGCATCCCGAATGACGATATTATAGTCAGGTGCGAATTAATAATAACGTTAACGCTTGGAACTAACAATGGTATTTGACTATAAAATAGTGCCAATTCAGAATGAAGCTGTCGATTCTCCCTATGAGATACGCGGTTTTGCCAGGCGGAAAAAAACCGTTAGCAGGAAACTCACAAGGGATAGGCGCAAAAGCAAATATGACAGAAGAAAGAGTGTTCGGGATGGGGTGATCGTCAGTCTGTCTTTTAGGAGCAATCGGCGGAAGGTCCGGGACCGGAGAAATGTATCTGGAAGCAGAAGAAAATCCGGCACCCGTGAGGATATCATTCTTTAGAGGCCGGAGTGATTGTCTTGTGTTAAGATGCCATATTTTCGGATTTTATTGATCATGGCGGTATGGGAAATTTTCAAGGCCCTGGCACTCTTTCGAATACTCGGATATTGGGACAGGGCAGTTTCTATAATCTTTTTCTCAAATAGTCCCACTTTTTCTTTTAAGGACACAGCTTCCAGGCAATCCCCAGGGGATGATCTTAATTCCCTGATGGTTTTCTCAATTTCATGGCCGAACACTATGGCATTGGCATCAATGGTCTCCTGATCAGAAATAATAGATCCCCGTTCAATCACATTTTTCAATTCTCTGATGTTTCCGGGCCAATTGTGGCTAAGCAGTTTGTCCATGGCGGATTCGGATAGTTTTTTTGCGATGCTTCCCACCTGTTTGGCAATTCGTGATAAAAAATGATCTGTCAGGGCCTGGATGTCTTCATATCGATTTCTTAAAGGGGGAACGTGGATGGGAAGCACATTGATCCTGTAGTAGAGATCTTCCCTGAATTTTTTTTCTTTGATCATTCTTTCTATTGGTCGACTGGTGGCTGTGATAATCCTTGTGTCCACCGGTATCTCGAGTATTCCGCCGATTCGTCTGACACTTTTTTCCTGGATCACCCGCAATATCTTTGCCTGGGCGCCCAGGGGCATGTCGGCAATTTCATCTAAAAAAAGGGTCCCCTTGTCGGCAATTTCAAAGAGCCCTTGTTTTCCTTTTTTTTCAGCACCGGTAAAGGCGCCTTTTTCATATCCGAACAATTCTGTTTCGAGCAGGGACTCGGGCAGGGCTGCGCAATTGACTGCCACAAACCTTCCGAACCGTCTGCTTTCTGCGTGGATAGCCTTGGCAAACAATTCTTTGCCGGTTCCGCTTTCCCCTCGGATGGAAACAACCGATGAACTGACAGCAATCTTCTGGGCAAAGGAAATGGCGTCCATGATAGGACTACTGGTGCCGATAATATCGCTGAAGGTGAACTGGGACGGAGATGTCACTTCATTGACCAATGCTTTGATTTGTTTCATGTCCCGCATTACTTCTATGGCATCGGTTATCTCACCTGTGCTGTCCGTAATTGGAATGCCGTCTGAAAAAAACTGAAACCGGCCCTTGGGGGTTATGATATTGCGCTTTTTATTGTGAAAGGCTCTGCCATTAAGACAGTCCAGCAGGTCACGGTTTTCCATGGGCAAATCTGTGATTTTTTTTCCGGTTAGCCTTGGCAGATCCCATCCATACATTTGTTTTGCCACTTGGTTGATGAAGGTGATATACTGGTTTTGGTCAATGGAAATAATGCCGTCGCTGATACTGTCAAGGACAACTTTCAGACGCTTTTCCCTGATTTCAAGGGGCATGGAATTTATACGGGAAATGGCAATGAGATCCGGGATCTGCCCAAGCGTCTCAATGATTTTTCCGGAGGAAGGCGATAGGGGAGAACTTCTGGTCTCCATATAGACCTGGGTTTGACGGTCTTTATTTTCCACTTCCATGGAAATTATGTTCAGATCGTTGCGACTGATGACTTTTGTAATGTCTTCTACAATCTGTTTTCGATCCGTAAAAAGAAGTTTGAGTTTCAGGATGATCATTGTTACATTCAGTTGGGGTTAAGCATTAAAAATGTTGCCGGTAATGGTCATGGGTCACTGATATTTGTACGGGATGGTAATAAATCCGATGAAATGAATCAAGGAAAATTACCATGTTTTATATTGGATTTTTACTGGCCCCGGGAACCAGGACCAATACAGCGCTTTTGTTTTTATAAAAAGGCTGGTAGTAAAACCAAGCTTTTACCATCAAGGATAGGGATATGACACGCCAGATAAAATTTGACCTCACTTGCTTGCACGACCATCAATTGATTTCCCATCTGGATTATTATTTTGCAAGAACCATGGCCGATGCATTCCATGAAGATGGGTCTATGGTTCTTGTGGCTTGTGCCCTGGTGTCAAAGGCTTTGGCCGACGGGCATATTTGCCTGGATCTTAAAAAAGCAGCCGGCTCCTGTCTGACAAATTTAGAACAAGAGGTCTTTCTCACGCTTCCCCCCTTTGGTGAATGGGAGAAAACCCTGACCGAATCTTCAATGGTGGGCCAAAAAATTGCCGACACAGGACTCGCAAATTCAGGGGATTCTGAAGAACCAGGGCCGGAAAGAAACTTCCCCCTGGTTCTGGATTCGTCCGGTAATCTTTATCTGTCCCGATATTATGATCTTCAGAAACGTCTGGTAAATAATATAGGCTGCCGAATAGCCGCATCACCTGTGCCAATGGATGAAGCCTTTGCCGACAAACATCTGGATATTCTTTTTTCCGGACAGAATTTCCAACAGGCAGAAAAACAGAAAGAGGCAATAAAGAAGGCCCTGGTCCAGAATTTTGTAGTGATTTCAGGCGGCCCGGGTACCGGAAAAACATATATCACGACAAGGATCAAGACCCTTCTGGATCAATATGCCGAATCATGTAAAATCCCATTGCCAAGAATCCTGTCTGTGGCGCCAACGGGAAAGGCGGCCTCCAGACTTAAGGATGGGCGCACCATTCATTCTGTTTTAAAGCCCTTAAAAGGGAGGACCGGGTTTTTGCATAACAAGGACAATCCCCTCCGGGCGGATGTGGTGATTATTGATGAGGCGTCCATGATCGATATTGCTTTGATGACGCGCCTTTTGGAAGCCATTCCCCTTGAATCCAAGGTGATCCTGCTGGGGGATAAAAATCAGTTGTCCCCGGTACAGGCAGGCGCTGTGTTTACGGATCTCTGCCTGGTAAAAGGACTTGGTTCCCATCTTGTTTTTTTGGAGTATAATTTTAGGTCCAGGGGGAAAACAGGCATTGAAAATCTGGCCCGGGCCATTAACCAAAATGATGTCCGAACAATGGAAACTATTTTATCCGGTACCCAATATCCGGATATCGGGTTTGTAGATACTGGAAAAGGAGTCCGCCTTGACCAGATCATTGAAGACTATATTCTCCAGGGGTATGCCCCGTTGATGGAAAAGACCCGGCTTGAAGACGGCCTGGAAATTCTGGACCGGTTTAGAATTCTGTGCGCCCACAACAAAGGAGAGAGCGGAACATTACAAATTAATCATCTTTGCGAAAAGATTTTGCGGTCACACGCTAATTTTGATATAACAGGGCAATTTTTTAAAAAAATTGTGATGATCCGTACAAATGACTATCATAGGGGATTGTTTAATGGTGATACAGGGATTGTTCATGAAGACAACAAGGTTATCAAAGCGGGGTTCAAAGATTCCATGGGCAGTATTCGGCAATACCGATACCTGGATCTTCCGGCCCACGATACTGCCTTTGCCGTGACAATTCACAAAAGCCAGGGTTCGGAATTTGATTCGGTTCTGATCATTATTCCTGAAAAACTATCCCCCGTTATCACACGGCAATTGCTGTATACAGGGGTAACACGGGCAAGGAAAAAAGCAATTATTGTGGGCAGCCTTGATGTGATTAAAGAGGCCATGACCCTTACCCTTGGCCACACATCCAATGTGACCGCTTTGTTGGAACACAGGCTTTGCCGTAACAAATAAATGATTAGTGGAAGAAAAAATTTGAAAAAAAAAGAAAGTATACCCAACCAAATATGGATGTTTTTTTGTTCAGTTGAACTAACCGTTTATACACTGGTCCTTCTGGCAACCACCTCCATCATTGGAACCGTCGTTCTCCAGAACGGTTCTCCCCAGCAATATGTAACGCTTTACGGCAACGGTTTTTACAACCTGATAAAGGTCTTGAAGCTTGATGATATGTACCATGCATGGTGGTTTCTTTTTCTGCTGCTGCTCTTGTGTATCAATATTATTGTTTGTTCTATCGAAAGACTCTCTTTGACCTGGAAAACCATTTTTCCAAAAAAAGTTGGGTTTAATCCCGATCGATTCAGAACCCTTAAAAACAAGGAGATATTTACCACAAACAAAGAGTTCAAAACACTGGCAAGTGAATTTCAGGCGATTCTATCCAAACGGGTAGGTCCTGTCCTTTATGAGGAAACATCAAAGGGCTGTGTCATGTATGCTGAAAAAGGACGGTGGACCCGCATGGGGGTTTATGTGGTCCATGCCAGTATTATCCTGCTGGTGCTCGGAGCATTGATCGGCGCTGTTTTTGGTTTCAAAGGAGACCTGAGACTGGACGAAGGGGCCAAGGCCGACACCCTTTTTACCACCAAATCCAGGACATCCATACAACTTCCCTTTGCCATTCAATGCAATGAGTTTGAGGTTCGATTCTACGACACAGGTGCGCCCGAGGAGTTCCGTTCCAATCTGACCATTATTGAAAATGGAAAGGAAAGCTTTACCCAGGATATCCGGGTGAACCATCCGTTGAGATACAAAGGGATCAATATTTTTCAGTCCTCCTATGGTACGGCAGCTCCGGACAATGCCCTGTTTGAGATTTTGGACAATACCACCCAGAAAAGCATCACCATTCGCCTTAAAGTCGGAGAAAAAGCACAGCTGCCCCGGGATGCGGGAATATTTGAATTCGAAGGGTTTTTGCCCAATTTTAAATTCAGAGAGCATAACCTGGGAGAGGCTTTTTTCGGGAAGGTAACCTTAAAAGGCAAGGAGGGATTTCAAATACCGCTCCCCACAAAATTTCCCACCTTTGATAAAATGAGAAAAGGTCAGTTCACCTTTGTTGTGAAAGACTTCGAGCAGCGGTATTATACAGGTCTTCAGGTCACAAAGGATCCGGGGATCTGGTATGTGTATGCAGGGTTTATCCTGATGATTCTGGGGTGCTGGATTACCTTTTTTATCTCCCACCAATGTTATTTCATTGAGATCGAAAAGACGGATCAGAAGACAACAAGTGTTCTGGTCTCGGGGAAAGCCAATCGTAACAGCTATGGCATGACGTTGAAAATAAAGAAATTTGTAACCCTATTAAAGGATAAATAATGTCAATGAACAGTTCTCTAATATTATCATCCACCACATTTATCTACGCCCTGGCTACGGTCTTTTATATCGGGTCGTTTCCATTTAAGAAACAAATACTGGCCAAAGCAGGTTTCTGGGTTATTGTTATCGGCTTGATCGGCAATACAACAGGGATACTGCTTCGTTGGGTGGAATCCTATCAGATGGGGTACGGGCATGCACCCTTTTCCAATATGTATGAATCCCTTGTATTTTTTTCCTGGACCCTGGCGGTTCTGTATATTTTTGTCGAAATCAAGTACAAGGAGAGCAGTATCGGGGTTTTTGTCTCCCCCCTGATATTTCTGGCCATTGCCTATGCCTCTTTTGATCCCAACATGAGTTCCAAAATCAGTCCGTTGATTCCGGCCCTGAAAAGCAATTGGCTCATTGCCCACGTGATCTCCTGTTTTCTGGGGTATGCCGGGTTTGCCCTGGCATTTGGATTTAGTTTTATCTATTTTTTCAAACCAAAGGATCCGAAAAGCACTTCTGTTTTTGCCCGGCTACCCTCCTGGGAAATGATTGATGAACTGACCTATCAGATGATTGTATTTGGATTTTTATTTCTGACCATTGGGATTATCACAGGCGCTGTGTGGGCCAATTCCGCCTGGGGCAAGTACTGGTCCTGGGATCCCAAGGAAACCTGGTCTTTGATCACCTGGTTTGTCTATGCCATTTTTTTGCATTTGCGGATGATGCGGGGCTGGCACGGCACACGCTTGGCCCTTGTCTCAATTGTCGGTTTTCTGGCCGTTCTCTTTACCTATTTTGGGGTGAATTATCTGCTTTCCGGTCTTCACAGCTATGGATAAAAATGGATACAATAATTTTGGGTTAGACATCATTTTTTAAGCTTGGGCAGACCGCCGGTCTTATACGTTAAAATGATGAGAAAAAAGGACCTGTCTTTAATCAAAGACAGGTCCTTTTTTGCATGCAGGGTAAGCCTGCCATCCGAAGCTTTAATAATGGTGAGATTCATGGGTTTATCCCTAATTTGTCTTGACAAGGAAACAAGATATTTATATAGAATAACGCAAATTAGGACAT